>NZ_MBET01000019.1:0-607 GCF_001954215.1 Mycobacterium sp. IS-2888 | reverse complement strand
AGCGGTCCCGAGCGCGATGCGCTGGCCATCCCGGACTATGTTCGGCTGCTCGAAGCCGGAATCAACGTCGTCACGACCAGCACGACCCGGTTGGTCAATCCGCACGCCTACCAGCCCACCGAGTGGCGCGACCAACTCCTCGCCGCGGCCAAGCAGGGCCAGGTGTCGTTGTATGCGTCCGGGATCGAGCCCGGCTTCGCCGCTGACTATCTGCCCTTAGTGCTGTCCACCCAGTCGTCGTCCATCGAGAAAATCCACTCGTTTGAGGTCGGCCTGTACGACGACTACGGGGTTCCCGACATCATGAGCGACGCGTTGGGCTTCGGACGTCCGCTCGACTACCAGCCCTGGATCGGCTATCCCGGGGCCATCGCCGGCGAATGGCAGGGGCAGCTCCGGCTGATCGCCGACGCGCTTGGAGTCGAAATCCAGGAAATCCGTGAGAGTTTCGATCGCGCGGTAACCAACCGGACACTTGAGGTAGCCATGGGCACCGTCGAGGCCGGGACATGCGGCGCCCTGCGAATGAAGGCGATCGGGGTGGTCGACGGTCACGAGGCCATCGTCATCGAGCACGTGACCCGGATGGCCCGCGATGTCGCCCCCG
>NZ_MBET01000018.1:0-104452 GCF_001954215.1 Mycobacterium sp. IS-2888 | reverse complement strand
TTCATTCACCGAGTGCAGGCAATCGCTCGCATCCACCGAGCCCACGCCGGGCACCTCCAGAGACCAGCGCCTACCGCGCCCCCACCACCCCCACCGAACAAATCCTGGCCGCCATCTACGCCCACACACTCGGACACGACCACGTCAGCATCGACGACTCCTTCTTCGACCTCGGCGGAGACAGCATTTCGTCGATGCAGGTGGTGGCGCAGGCCCGTGCCGCCGGCCTGATGTGCAGGCCGCGCGATATTTTCGTCGAGCAGACGGTGGCCCGGCTGGCCCGGGTGGTTGGAATTGCCGACGGTGCAGCCGGCCCGATCGACGAGGGTGTCGGGCCGGTGTTGGCTACCCCGATCATGCGTTGGCTGCAAAGTGTTCACGGCCCGGTTGAGCAGTTCAATCTGATGGCGTTGTTGCAGGCTCCCTCGGGGGTCAGCGAGGCCGACGTGGTGGTCATGCTGCAGGCCTTGCTGGATCGGCATGCCATGCTGCGGCTCCGGGTCGACGACGACGTCGCTGGCGGCTGGTCTCTGGAGGTGCCCGGCGTGGGCTCGGTGGATGCGAGCGATTGCCTGCACTCGGTGGACGTGTGGTCCGACGAGGCGCTGGCGGAGGCGCAATCTCGGTTGAATCCGGCCGCCGGGGCGGTACTCAGCGCGCTGTGGGTCGCTTCCACCCGCCAATTGGCGCTGATCGTGAATCATCTGGCCGTCGACGTGGTGTCGTGGCGGATATTGCTGGATGACCTCAACACCGCCTGGAGTCAACACCGGGTGGGCCGGCAAGTGGTATTGCCCGCGGCGGGGACATCGTTTGCCCGCTGGGCGTCGCTGCTGGCCGAGTATGCGCGCTGCCCGGAAGTCGTGGGCCAAGCGGACGCCTGGAGGGAGGTCGTGGCGATCCCTCCCGCGCTGCCCGCGGTTCACCCCGACGTCGATACGTTTGTCACGGCTGAGCACATGGAGGCGTCGCTGGATGTCGAGACCACCCGCACGCTGCTCGGCGAGGTGCCCGTCGGGTGTGATGCCGGGGTGCACGAGATCCTGCTGATCGCGTTCGCCTTGGCGTGGGCGGAGTTTTTGGGCACCGGCGACACCCCGATCGGCATCGACGTCGAGGGCCACGGACGCGACGAGGAGCTGGCCCCCGATGTTGACCTGTCGCGCACCGTGGGGTGGTTCACCACCAAATCCCCGGTGTCGTTGACGGTCGGCGGGCTGCCTTGGACACACGTGACGGCCGGCGAATCAGCACTGGGCCTGGTGATCAAGGACGCTACAGCGCAACTTCGTGCGCTACCCCAGCCCCTGACCTATGGGCTGCTGCGCTATCTGAACACCGATGTTGATCTGGCCGGGCCCGACCCGCCGATCGGGTTCAACTACCTGGGACGCCTGGGTGTACCGGTGCTCGATGCTTCGGCCGATGGTGAAGTCTGGCGGATCGGCTATTGGGGATCGTCGTTCACCGACAGCGGCGCCGCCGGCCGCGCCATGCCGCTGGCGCACACCGCGGCCGTCAACGCCATCACCGTCGACACCGACGCCGGCCCGCAACTGCACGTCCAGTGGACGTGGGCGCCATCGGCCCTGGATCGCGAGCAGGTCACCCAGCTCAGCCGGTTGTGGTTTGACGCCCTCGGCGGCATCTGCGCGCATGTGCGAAGCGGTGGGGGAGGCTTGGCTCCTGCCGACATCGCGGCCGAACCGAAGCCGGGAGATACGAGCAGGCTGCGCTACGACGATTACCTGCACCTCGACCAACTGCTCGACGCCGTGCGGCCCTTGTTCGCAGACGGCGACCGTTGCGCTTGGGGCGACGAAAGATACTTCCTGATCATCCACCAAACCTCCGAACTGTGGGTTTCGCAGATCCTCGCCGATCTCGAGGTCGCGCTGGAGGCCGCCCGCCTGGCGGACTTCGACAGGGCGATCGAACGCTTGAAGCGTGCCAACGCCGTGCTCGAACTGGTGTTGACGACACAGGGTGCCCTACAACATCTTGCGGTGGATGACTTCCATCGGTTCCGGCCTCGATTACAGGGTGTGAGCGCGGCACAGTCGGCGCAATTCGAAATCTTGCTGCGGGGCGTTCGACACGCTCCGGTGAAGGGCCTCCTCGAGATTGCCGCCGATCGGCGCGACGACGACGGCGGCGACCGCCGAAAGAAACTGCAACTGGGCGCGCAGCTCGATGTGTTCATCGCCGGCCTGACGCGGTGGCGGCTGGCTCACGTGGACGCAGTCCGCCGCTTCATTGGCGGAAACCGAGGCACCGGCGGCAGCGCCGGCGTCGACTACCTGATCGATCAATTGATCGAGGCAAGCCGCCCATTATAAGGAGGCACCCACCATGGCGAACATCGACGAGCCGGCTCGCGACATCGCGACCATGCCCCGGGGCGGGCCTGACGCTTCCTGGCTGGACCGGCGGTTGCAGACCAACCGGCTGGAATACCTGGATCGCGACGATGTCGACAAACTTAAGCGCAGGGTGATTCGCTCGCTTGACAGGGTCGAACGGTTGTTTGCCCTGCACACGACGGGCGCCCGTATGGCGCTTGATGAGGTGGCCGATATCTCCTCTCCCAAGGTCTTAGAACTCGGGTCCGGTCACGGCGGGCTGTCCCGCAAGCTGCTGGAGATTCATCCCACCGCTCAGGTCACAGTGACCGACATCGATCCCACGTTTGTGGCGGCCATCGCCGCCAGTGACCTCGGCAGTCACCCCCGCGCCACGGTGCGCGAAATGGATGCCGCGGCAATCGACGCGCAAGACGGGGAGTACGACCTCGCAGTGTTTGCGCTGTCGTTGCATCACTTGCCGCCTGCACTGGCCTCCCGGGTGTTCGCCGAAGGGACCCGCGCTGCAGACAAGTTGTTGATCATTGACGCCCACAGGCCGTCAGCACCGGTCCACTTGATGATGCTGGCACTGACGCTGCCGTTTGCTGCGCTATTGCCGCTAATACACGACGAGGTAATCAGCGCACTACGCGCCTATAGCCTGTCGGCGCTACGTGCGCTCGCCCACGATGCGGACCCGGCGATTAACGTCGAATTCCGCCGCGCGCGGGGCGCGATGGTGGTGGTTGCGAGTCGCGCACGGCAACCCGGCAATCGTCACCGGGATCACGAACCGCGGTCCCGGTGAACTCGAACAGTTCGAGCACAGCCAACCCCCGCCCTGGTGCGCACGGCGCTCACCGACGAATAACCCAGCTACGCAAGGAATCACGGGCTGCGACGGCAGTTGGAGCCGACTCGGGGTCTACTGCGTGCCGCCTTCGTGTGATCCGCCACCGGTGAGGGCGGCCACAAGGTCGCCGGCGCGATTGACGATCAGGGAGATGTGCCCCTCGTCGGGGTAGTAGGTGGCAGTGCAGTGGGGTAGTTCGTCGGCGATCGCGCGGGCCACGCCGATCGGCACCGAGCGGTCGAGCTCGCCGTGCCAGAGGTAGACCTCGGACATTTCGATGTCGCGCCACGAGAAACCCCACGGGTGCCCGAATATTGCGCCCTCGCGGGCGGGGCCGCGCGGGCCTTGCCGGAACGCGTCGGCCAGCACGGCGGCCATGAGCTCGGCGACCCCGGGTTGGTCGAGGACCAGCCGGTCCGGTTCGACCCAGCCGCGCGCCAGGCGCCGCAGCCGTCGCTGACCGCGCTCGGCGTCGGCGAACAAGCGAGACGTCAGCCGGGTGACGACCCACGGTATCGACCTGGACAGCAGAGCCCTAACCGGACCGAAGGGGCCGAGGGGGGAGACCAGGCCGCAGGCGTTGAGCCGGCCCGGGATCCGGTAGGCGCACGCCGCCGCGTGGGGTCCACCGCTGGCGACCCCGACGACCGAGAACCGGTCGATACCCAGCCCGTCGGCAAGCTCGGCCACATCGTCGGGCCAGTCGAGCAGCCGGCGCCGGGGTTGATAGGTCGAGAGCCCCATGCCCGGGCGATCCACGCCGAGCAGCCGAACGCCGGCGTCCTCGGCGGCCTGCGCCAAAAACCTTGCCTCGAGCCGAGAACCGGGATCGCCGTGAAAGTAGAACAGCGCCTGCCCGTCTCGGTTGCCGTACTCGGCGTATCCGATCGTGCGCCCGTCCGTCAGCCGAATTGCCTCGCCCATTGTTCTACTTCTATGCCATACAGAGGCCATACAGAAGCCATACTTGCGTGGAAGGAGGGGGGTGCCGATGAGCAAGCTCGGACAGCGAGCCGTTGTCTGCGGCGCGAGTATGGCCGGGCTGCTGGCCGCTCGAGTGCTGTCGGACTTTTACGAAACGGTGACGCTTGTCGAGCGCGACCGGCTGCCCGACGGCGCCGAGCAGCGCCGAGGCGTGCCCCAGGGACGGCACTTCCATGCGCTACTGAGCACCGGGTCGAAAGCCCTGAGCGAGCTGTTCCCCGGCCTGCTCGACGAACTTGTCGCTGATGGCGCCATCGTCCTCGACAACGACCAATCGCGTGCCTATGTCCAGTTGGGCCGGCACGAGCTCGACTTCTCCGGCGAATTTGCCGACCCGGCAGCGCTTTTCATCTATCAACCGAGCCGGCCCTTTTTGGAGGCCCACGTCAGGCGACGGGTCCGCGCCCTCGCGAACCTGACGTTTTTGGAGGGCCATGACGTCGTCGAGCCGATCGCGGGCCAGGCCCATCGGGTGACCGGCGTTCGCGTGGTCAACCGTGACACCGGTGCGGAAACCGTGCTGGATGCCGACATGGTGGTCGATGCGACGGGCCGGGCCGCGCGCATGCCGGCGTTCCTCGACAACCTGGGCTACGAGCGACCCGTCGAGCAGCGCTACCCGGTGCAGCTGAGCTATGCCAGCCAATTTCTCCGCATTCCCCCGGGCATGCTCGACGAGAACGCCATCTCGGTGGGCCTCACGCCCGACCGGCCGGTCGGCGTGGTGGTGGTGGCCTACGAGCACGGCACCTGGATTTTGACCCTGTTCGGCATCGACGGCTACGAACTGCCCGACGACCTGCCCGGCATCATCGACTGCGCCGCGGAATTCGCGCCGCCCTTTCTGATCGACGCGCTGCGGGCCGCCGAGCCGCTCGGTGCGGTGTCCGCGCAGCGATACCCGGCCAGCACCTGGCGGCGCTATGACAAACTGCGCCAATTCCCGGCGGGGCTGCTGGTGATCGGCGACGCGATCTGCAGCTTCAACCCGGTGTACATGCAGGGCATGACCATGGCCGCGCTGCAGGCCGTCGCGCTTCGAGACTGCCTGGCCGATCGCGACGGCGACCTCAGTCGGCGATTCTTCAAGGCGGCTGCCAAGCAGATCGCCCCCGTTTGGCGGGGGAACCGTCTCAACGATTTCGCCGTGTCACACGCGGATGGTTGGCGTCGGGCGCTACGGCGCTTGATGAACTGGCACTCGGAGAAGGTGCAGGCAGCCGCAGCCAACGATCCGGCGGTCACCGAAGCGCTCCTGCGGGTGCAGCACTTTGTCGACCCACCGGGCCGGCTAATGCAGCCCTCGTTCCTGATGCGGCTCGTCGCAGCAAACCGGCGCCCCAAAATGGCCCGAGCCACTGGGGTTGAGGGTCTGCGCGCAGGGGGCCCCTGAGCGCTTTCGCTCTGGGTCGAGCCAGACAACGACATCGCGGAATACGGCCCCGGCGGGCAAATGCTCGGGTACGGTGCCAGACATGGGGAGTAACGGGTGGGCTACGCATGCCGGTTCGGTGAACGTAATTCCCGCGGTATGCCCGGCCAGTGGTCTTTCGGACCATGACGGCGGCGAGGCCGAGCGAACTGCCGGGGGCAAGAGGCTCACCTACGCCGATTACCTGCACCTCGACGGCCTGCTCGACGCCGTCCGGCCCTTGTTCGCCGACGGCGACCCCGCCGCCTGGGGCGACGAGCGATTCTTCCTGATCATCCACCAAGTCTCTGAGCTGTGGGTTTCGCAGATCCTCGCGGACCTCGAGGTCGCGCTCGAGGCCGCTCGCCGGGGGGACTTCGACAAGGCGATCGATCGCTTGAAGCGTGCCAACGCCGTGCTGGAGCTGACGCTCACGACGCAGGGCGCCCTGGAACATCTCGCGGTGGACGACTTCCACCGGTTCCGGCCGCACTTACAGGGCGTGAGCGCGGCACAGTCCCCTCAGCTCGCGACCTTGCTGACGGGCGCGGACCACGCTCCCGTGGCGGGGCTGCTGGAGATCACCGCCGATCGGCGCGCCGGCGACAGCGCTAGCCGCCGGCAGAAACTGCACTTGAACGCGCAGCTCGACGTGTTCATCGCCGGCCTCACCCGCTGGCGGCTCGGCCACGTGGACGCGGTCCGCCGTTTCATCGGGGACGGCCCGGGCACCGGGGGCTCGGCCGGGGTCAGCTACCTGATCGATTGCCTGGACGGGACTCCCCGCCCGTCGTAGGACACGTTTGCGCGTGACGCTCGTGCGCTATGGCACCCATCCGAGCCAGTACGGCGTGCTCAGCCTTCCCGACGGCCCGGGTCCCTGGCCGGTTGCCGTCGTCGTCCACGGCGGGTTCTGGCGGACGGCCTACGGCGCCGACCTGGCCTCCGAGCTGGCCGAGGATCTGGCGCGGCACGGCTTCGCCGCCTGGAACATCGAATACCGCAGGGTGGGCGAGGACCCGGATCGCGGGGGCGGTGGCTGGCCGGCCACCTGCCTCGACGTCGCCGCCGCAGTCGACCTGCTGGCCGCGACCGGCCAGAACCTGGCAGCGGGCCGCCTCGACCTGTCGCGGGTGGTCGCGATCGGGCACTCCGCGGGCGGTCAGCTTGCCGGCTGGCTGGCCGGCCGGGGGTCGCTGCCCGCCGGCGCGCCCGGGGCCTCGCCCCTCGTGCCGCTAACCGGTTTCGTCAGCCAGGCGGGGGTCCTGGACCTGGCGCTGGCGCTGGAGGAGGACCTGGGCGCCGGAGCGGTTCGCGACTTCCTCGGTCCCGGGAGCGACGCTGAGGCCCGCTCGCTGGCCAGCCCCAGCGCACTGCTTCCGATGGGCGTTCCTTCGGTTTGCGTGCACGGCACCGACGACGGCGACGTGCCACTGGGGCAGTCGCAACGCTTCGTCGCGGCGGCTCGGCACGCCGGCGACGACTCCCGGCTGCTGACGCTCCCCGGCACCGATCACTACGCGCTGATCGATGTGGCCTCGCCCGCGTGGGCGGCGTGCCGTGCGGCGGTCATCGATCTCGCGTAGCTGGCCGTCGGTCTCCGGTGTTGAATCAAGGCATGTTGAGCCTGGCCGAAATTTCCGACCGCCTCGAGATCCAGCAGCTGCTGGTGGACTATTCCACCGCCATCGACAACCGCCGCTTCGACGATTTGGACAAGGTCTTCACCCCCGACGCGTACATCGACTACCGCGAGCTCGGCGGCATCGATGGCCGCTACCCCGAGGTGAAGAAGTGGCTGTCCGAAGTGTTGCCGACCTTCCCGGTGTATGCGCACATGCTCGGCAACTTCTCGGTGCGCATCGAGGGGGACACCGCGTCGTCTCGGGTGATCTGCTTCAACCCGATGGTGCTGCCCGGCGACCCCCAAGCAAAACAAGAGCAGGTGCTGTTTTGCGGCCTGTGGTACGACGACGAGTTCGTGCGCACCCCCGAGGGCTGGCGGATGACGCGCCGGGTGGAGACCAAGACCTTCCAGAAGGTGATGTAGGCGAATTTCCGCCGGGGGACCGCGTTCTGGCACAATGGGCGGCTGTCCGCCCCGCGACTACGGCCGTTGGGCGGTCACACACGCGAGGCAAAACCGGATCCGGGCAGTCCGCCCGGCTCGCTGAATTGCAGCGTGACACACACAGGAGAACTCGCTTAACCATGGCTGTGAAGATCAAGCTCACTCGGCTTGGCAAAATCCGCAATCCCCAGTACCGAATCGCCGTCGCCGACGCACGCACGCGGCGCGACGGCCGCTCGATCGAGGTAATCGGCCGCTACCACCCGAAGGAAGACCCGAGCCTCATCGAGATCAACTCCGAGCGTGCCCAGTACTGGCTTTCCGTGGGCGCCCAGCCGACCGAGCCCGTGCTCAAATTGCTGAAGATCACCGGCGACTGGCAGAAGTTCAAGGGGCTGCCGGGCGCGGAGGGTCGCCTGAAGGTCAAGCCGGCCAAGCCCAGCAAGCTCGAGCTGTTCAACGCCGCGTTGGCCGCCGCCGAGGGCGAACCCACCACCGAGGCCGCGAAGCCGAAGAAGAAGGCCCCGGCCAAGAAGGCCGCCAAGGCCGCCGAGCCCGCGCCCGAGACGAGCGCCGAGCCCGCCGCCGAGGCCGCTCCGGAGACGAGCGCTGAGCCCAGCGCCGAAGCCAGCCCCGAAGCCGAGAAGGCTCAGGCGCCGGCCGAGGGCGGCGAGCAGTCCGAACCGACCACCGAAAGCTGACTGACGTGAGCACCGTCGTCGTGGATGCCGTCGAGCATCTGGTCCGCGGGATCGTCGACAACCCCGACGATGTTCGGGTGGACATGGTGACCAGTCGGCGCGGCCGAACCGTCGAAGTACACGTTCATCCGGACGACCTGGGCAAGGTGATCGGTCGGGGGGGACGGACCGCGACCGCATTGCGCACGCTGGTCGCCGGCATCGGTGGCCGCGGTATCCGCGTCGACGTGGTGGACACCGACCAGTAGGGCAGCGCTGCTCATGGAGCTGCTCGTCGGGCGCGTCGTCAAAGCGCACGGCATCGGCGGTGAGGTGGTGGTGGAGGTCCACACCGACGATCCCGCCGCCCGGTTTGCGCCCGGTGTTACGTTGCGCGCCAGGCAATCTCGAGGCGACGGCCCCGAGCGCAGCTATGTCGTCGCCGACGTCCGAGAGCACGGCGGACGGCTGCTCGTGCGGTTGACCGGCGTGGACGACCGTGACGCCGCCGAGGCGTTGCGCGGCAACCTGTTCGTGGTGGATTCCGACGACCTGCCACCGATCGACGAGCCGGACACCTACTACGACCATCAGCTCGAGGGCCTGCGCGTCCGGACGACGACGGGGCACGACGTCGGCGTCGTTACCGAGGTGCTGCACACAGCGGCGGGCGAGTTGTTGGCGGTACGACGGGATGACGACGGGGAAGTGTTGGTGCCGTTCGTCGGCGCGATCGTCACGTCGGTGTCGGTGAACGACGGCCCGGGCACAGGTGTCGTCGAGATCGACCCGCCCGAGGGCCTGCTGGAGCTGGGGTAGTCATGCGCATGGATGTGGTGACGATCTTCCCGGCGTATCTCGACCCGCTGCGACAGTCGTTGCCGGGCAAGGCGATCGAGTCGGGTCTGGTCGACCTGCGGGTGCACGATCTGCGGCGGTGGACCCACGATGTGCATCGTTCGGTCGACGACGCGCCCTACGGCGGCGGCCCGGGCATGGTGATGAAGGCGCCCGTGTGGGGCGAAGCGCTCGACGAAATCTGTTCCGACGACACACTATTAGTCGTCCCCACCCCCGCGGGCACATTGTTCAAGCAGGCCACCGCGCAACGCTGGAGCGGCGAGGCGCACCTGGTGTTCGCCTGCGGCCGCTACGAAGGCATCGACCAGCGGGTCGTCGAGGATGCCGGGCGCCGGATGCGGGTCGAAGAAGTCTCGATCGGCGACTATGTGCTGCCGGGCGGCGAGTCGGCGGCCGTCGTGATGATCGAAGCGGTGTTGCGGCTGCTGACCGGCGTCCTGGGCAATCCCGCGTCACACCGCGAGGATTCGCATTCGCCGCAACTCGACGGGCTCTTGGAGGGGCCGAGCTATACCCGGCCACCGAGCTGGCGTGGCCTCGACGTTCCCGACGTCCTGCTGTCCGGCGATCATGCGCGAATCGCCGCCTGGCGTCGCGAGGTTTCGCAGCAGTGGACTCGGGAGCGCCGGCCCGACCTGTCCAGCGACTAATCGGTGCGGATGGATCCGATTCGCCCGTTGGGAAATATCGTCTTGACCGCACGGGTGATCGTGTCGCGCGCGGTGGTGTCATCGGACGTCTGCAGCGACTGAACAACCATGACGTAGCGGTGGTCCGCGCCGATCACTCCGGTCGACAGATGCACCCATGCGCTGCCGATACAGCACATCCAGCCCTGCTTGACCGCCACCGATTCGGCGTACAGACCCTCGGGAATACCGAATCGCTGTGGGTAGCCGTCGATTCCGTTCGGGGTGGACTGCGCCAGATCGTTGACGATGATCTTGGCGCGCTCCGCCGGTAACCCGCCCGAGCCGTCGAGCAGGACGTCGTAGTAATGGACCAGGTCCGTCAGCGAGCTCATGGTGTTCCACCAGCGCCCGTCGCTGGGCGGGGTGGTCGACGAAAGTCCGTAGCGGCCCGCGACCTGGGTGATGATGGCGTCCCCCCCGCCCTGGCCCCAGAATTTCTCGGCGGCGCCGTCGTCGGAGGACTGCAACATCACGTCCAGCGCCTGGCGGTCGTCCGGGGACAGGACGGTCTTGCCCTCGGATTCGGCCAGTAGCAGATCGTCGGCGATGAACAGCTTGGCCACCGATGCGGTGCCGACGATCTGAGTGTTGCCGCTGGAGACCAGTTGATGGGTCTTGCGGTCGAGGATGGCGACCGACAGGGCGGCGCCGGCGGCGGCGGCTTCGTCGTTCGCCTGCTGGATCCGCGCCTGCAGTCCGTCGAATCCGGAGCCGGGCAGCGCCCGCGGTGGCGCCGGCATCGAGCCGATGTCCCGCATGAGCTCGGCTTGCTGCGGGGGCTGCGCCGGGCGATCGGGTGTGCTGTATGCCGGCCGGCTGGCCGCCTTCGTGGAGACCTTCGCCGCGACGATGGCCTCGTCGCACCCGGCGATCACCAGTGTCACCGCCGCCAGGGCGGTGAGCACAGTGAGCGGCCGTGCGCGCATCAGTCTCCTCCGGACGTCTGGGAAAACGTTCGTGTGGGCGGGCCGCATCGCCGTCTGCCCGGGCATCACGCTGAGGTTGCGGTTCGACTAGCGCGTTTTGACCCGAGTCATGTGTACCATTCACCAGCGATTTCGGCGCGTTGTGAACCGCGGGTTTACCTGTGATTTTCAATGCACGCGAACCGTCTGGCACAATTAACCAGTTGTCTCGCAGCCATCAGCGGCCCGGACCTTTCCCGCCCGCTGCGAGATACGCCCGGAAGCCCGAACACCCATCGGCTTGGCGGCCGGCTCACACGTGTGGGCAGCTGCCCCAGGCCGCGACCCCGAGGAAGTGTCTTCTCACCATGAACAGGCTGGACTTCGTCGACCAGGCGTCGCTGCGCGACGACCTCCCGGTCTTCGGCCCGGGCGACACCATCAACGTGCACGTCAAGGTGATCGAGGGCGCCAAGGAGCGCATCCAGGTATTCAAGGGCGTGGTCATCCGCCGGCAGGGCGGCGGCATCCGCGAGACGTTCACCGTGCGCAAGGAGAGCTATGGCGTCGGCGTCGAGCGGACTTTCCCGGTGCATTCGCCGAACATCGACCACATCGAGGTGGTGACCCGTGGCGACGTCCGCCGCGCCAAGCTGTACTACCTGCGTGAACTCCGCGGCAAGAAGGCCAAGATCAAAGAGAAGCGCTGACCCGGTGCGCCCAGGTCTGCCAAAGCCGCAATCCGCGCTGGCTACGCTGATCTCGTGACCGATACCCCGGACGCACCCGAGCCCCAGTCCGACCCTGGTCAGTCAGAGCCGAAGGTCTCCACCCGCGACCCGGAGGCGCCCGCCGACGGGCTCGAGCCGCCGCCGGCACCAAAGCCCCCCTTGCCGCCCGAGGCGGTCGAGCCGGAGCCGAAGAAGAAGTCGGCGCTGCGCGAACTCGCGATCCTGGCGGTGATCGCGATCGTCCTCTACTACGTGATGTTGACGTTCGTGGCGCGCCCCTACCTGATCCCGTCGGAATCCATGGAACCGACGCTGCACGGCTGCACGGGCTGCGTCGGTGACCGCATCATGGTGGACAAGCTCAGCTACCGCTTCGGCGCGCCGCACCCCGGCGACGTCATCGTCTTCAAGGGACCGCCGTCGTGGAACGTCGGCTACAAGTCGATCCGTTCTCCCAACGCCGCGCTGCGCATGGTCCAGAACGCGTTGTCGTTCATCGGTTTCGTGCCGCCCGACGAGAACGACCTGGTCAAGCGCGTCATCGCGGTCGGGGGGCAAACGGTGCAGTGCCGGGCCGACACCGGGTTGACGGTCAACGGCAAACCGCTCAAGGAGCCATACCTGGATCCGTCCACGATGATGGCCGACCCGTCGGTGTACCCATGCCTGGGCAGCGAGTTCGGGCCCGTCACCGTCCCGCAGGGCCGGCTGTGGGTGATGGGGGACAACCGCACGCACTCGGCGGACTCGCGCGCCCACTGCACCAGCGTTCCGGCCGACGCGCTTCGGGGGGTGCTGTGCACCGGTGACCCGATGTCGGGGACGGTGCCGGTACCCAATGTCATCGGCAAGGCCAGGTTCATCGTCTGGCCGCCGTCACGATGGGGCGGTGTGGGTTCGGTGAACCCCCAACAGAGCCAGTAGCCATGGCTCCGAATATGACTCGGACCTGGCCGCCGCGGACGGTGATCCGCAAGTCGTCGGGGTTGCGAACCCTGGAGTCGGCGCTGCACCGCAGCGGCCTGGGGCCGGTGGCCGGGGTCGACGAGGTCGGCCGGGGCGCCTGCGCGGGCCCGCTGGTGGTGGCGGCCTGCGTGCTGGGGCCGAATCGGCTGGAAAGCCTTGCCGCGCTTGACGATTCGAAAAAGCTCACGGAAAAGGTGCGGGAGAAGCTGTTTCCCCTGATCTGCCGCTACGCCGTGGCCTACCACGTGGTGTTCATCCCGTCGGTCGAAGTGGACCGGCGCGGCGTGCACGTGGCCAACATCGAGGGCATGCGCCGCGCCGTCGCCGGTCTGTCGGTGCGTCCGGGCTATGTGCTGAGCGACGGTTTTCGGGTGCCCGGGCTGCCGATGCCGTCGCTGCCGGTGGTCGGCGGGGACGCGGCCGCCGCCTGTATCGCCGCGGCCAGCGTGCTGGCGAAAGTCAGCCGCGACCGGCTGATGGTCGCGATGGACGCCGTGCACCCCGGCTACGGGTTCGCCGAGCACAAGGGCTACGGCACGCCCGCGCACAGCCTGGCGCTGAACCGGCTGGGTCCGTGCGCCGAGCACCGCTACTCGTTCATCAACGTGCGCCGGGTGGCGAACGGGTCAAACGGCCGGGTGGTGGCGGAGTGTAAACCGGACCTACCGGACTTGGGCGGCGAATATTCGTGAGGAAAGATGGGGACCAGGATTGCCGGGAAAAGGACGTCTGAGTAGATGAGTCGCAGATGAGTGCTGAGGATCTCGAAAAGTACGAAACCGAGATGGAGCTCTCGCTCTACCGCGAATACAAGGACATCGTCGGCCAGTTCAGCTACGTGGTGGAAACCGAGCGACGCTTCTATCTGGCCAACAGCGTGGAGATGGTGCCGCGCAACGCCGACGGCGAGGTCTACTTTGAGCTGCGGCTGTCCGACGCGTGGGTGTGGGACATGTACCGCCCCGCGCGGTTCGTCAAGCAGGTGCGCGTGGTCACCTTCAAGGACGTCAACATCGAAGAGGTCGAAAAGCCCGAACTGCGGCTGCCCGAATAGCTCAATCTGGACCGGTCTGGCCGTTGGATGGCAGCTGACCGCGGTTTTCGATGACCGCCCGAGCCACTTCCGCGAGCTTGATGTTCAGCGCCTGAGAATGGCGCCGCAGCAGCTCGAACGCCTCGTCCTCGGTCATCTCGTGCAGCAGCATCAACATGCCGACCGCCTTGCCGATTTCGCGGTTGCTGAGCAGCCCACGTCGCAGGCTGGCGGCGTCCTCGCCCTTGGCGATGGCGTTGATGGCCACGCTGGCGAACGACGCCAACACCGCCGCTCGTCCGGCGGACTCGGCGTCGAACATGTTGGGTGTGTCGCTGAACAGGTTCAGCGCGGCCCCTTTGCGCTTGTTGACCAGCAGCCGGAAGCCCATCGCGCCACGCACCGGGGTCTCCTCGACAAGAACCGAGGCGAGCTTTGGCCACAGCGACGGTGTGGTGAGGTCGGGGTCGATCTGCGGGGTTTCCTCCTCGATCGCATCGATGCACGGGCCGTCGCCGGCGCGGCGTTCCAGCTCGTCGATCCGCTGCGCGAGCCGGTCGCTGGCGCCGACGGTGACGTAGCGGTCGTTCTCGCGGACCAACAGGCTGGCGTGGTCGCAGCCACGGATGGCCAGGGTCGCGGCGACGCAGATGGCCGCGTACATCTGCGAGGCGTCCGAGCCCTGGTAAATGATTTCGGCAAGCGCCGCGAAGACGGTCGCGGGGTCGGCCTTCTCCGCGCCGGGCGGCGCCGCGTCGGCCATTGATTCGTCTGCCATGTTGTGCCTCATTTCCGGCGGTGTCGTCTATTCGACCCGCGTCAGTGGCCGTAGATTATCGGGTTCTGACACGAGCTCGACACGCTGTGTGCGTTCTGGGGGTACCGGCGGTCCCCAGCTGCGGGTCAGCGCCACAGATGCGACGCGGCGCCGCCCGTACGTATACCCATCGAAATGCAGCTCTCACTGGCTTGCGGCACGGAAACCGCGGCGACAACCTGCGATTTTCGCGGTCACGGTTTGGCTGCCCCTCCCCCGGGAAGAGACCTGAGGTGGGAATGACGGTTGCGGTGACCGGGCCGACGGGCGAAATCGGCATCTCCGCGGTGACGGCGCTGGAGCGTGAGCCCGCGGTGGAGAAAATCGTCGGAATGGCGCGGCGGCCGTTCGACCCGTCGTCGCGCGGCTGGGTGAAGACCACCTACCAGCAGGGCGACATCCTCGACCGTGAGGCCGTCGACGCGCTGGTCGCGCAGGCCGATGTGGTGGTCCACCTGGCGTTCCTCATCATGGGGTCGCGCGAGGAGAGCGAGCGCATCAACCTGCAGGGCGCGCGCAACGTGTTCGAGGTGACGGTCAACAGCGTGCGGTCGCGGCGCCTGGTGTATACCTCCTCGGTCGCGGCCTATGGCTACCACCCCGACAACCCCGTCCCGCTCACCGAAGACGTGCCCCCGCGCGGGTCACCCGAGCACTACTACTCCGCGCAGAAGGCGGCGTGTGAGGCGTTGCTCGCCGAGATCACCCGGGACTCGTCGCTCGAGGTATTCATCCTGCGGCCGTGCATCGTCGCCGGACCCAACGCGCCCGCGCTGGCCGACGCGATGCCGTGGAACCGGCTGCCCGGTCCGATTCGCGCGGTGACCAAGATGGTGCCGGCGCTGAAACCGGTTGTGCCGGATCCCGGTTTCCCGTTGCAATTGGTCCACCATGACGACGTCGCCACCGCGATCGCACTCGCGGCCACCGCTCCGACGCCGCCAGGCGCATACAACATCGCCGCGGACGGCCTGGTGACGGTGTCCGAGGTGGCGAAGGCGCTCGGGGGCCGGCCGATACGGGTGCCCGCCGCCGCCGCGTCGGCGGCGTCCGCGGCGATTTCGCGCGTGCCGTTCGCCCCGTCGATGCTGGAGTGGCTGCACGTCGCCCGGACGTCGGTGGTGATGGACACCGCCAAGGCGAAAAAGGAACTCGGTTGGCGGCCGGTGCACTCCGCGGCGGAGACCTTGGCGGAGCTCGCTGGGTCGGTGTGAAGGCGGTGTGAGAGCGGGTCAATGTAGTTTGATTTCGTGAGGTTGTACCGTCCGGCGTCCGGCGACATCCCCGCCGACTACGACGAACACGCGGTGACCGTCGCGCCCCCCAAACGGGAGGCGGCGGGCATGCGGGCGGTGCTGGTCTCGCTGCAGCGGGGGCTCGAGCAGATGGGCGCGCTGCGCACCGCGGCGGCCCTGGCGCGGCTCAATCAGCGCAACGGTTTCGACTGTCCCGGCTGCGCATGGCCGGAGGAGCCGGGCGGGCGCAAGCTGGCCGAGTTCTGCGAGAACGGCGCCAAGGCGGTCGCCGAAGAGGCGACCAAGCGCACCGTCACGCCGGAGTTTTTCGCGCGACACTCGGTGGCGGAGCTGTCGGCCAAGCCCGAGTATTGGCTGTCCCAGCAGGGACGCCTCACCCAGCCCATGGTGCTGCGACCCGGGGACGACCACTACCGGCCGATCGGCTGGGACGACGCGTATGAGTTGATCGTCGAACGGCTCCAGGCGCTGGAGGATCCCGACCAAGCGGTGTTCTACACGTCGGGCCGCACCAGCAACGAAGCGGCCTTCTGCTACCAGCTGCTGGTCCGCTGTTTCGGCACGAACAACCTGCCCGACTGCTCCAACATGTGCCACGAGTCCTCGGGTTCGGCGCTGACCGAGTCGATCGGCATCGGGAAGGGATCGGTCACCGTCGACGACGTCGAGCAGGCCGACCTGATCGTCATCGCCGGACAAAACCCCGGCACCAATCACCCGCGGATGCTCTCGGTGCTGGAGAAGGCAAAGGCCAACGGCGCCAAGATCATTGCGGTGAACCCGCTGCCCGAGGCCGGGTTGATCCGGTTCAAGGACCCGCAGAAGGTGAACGGGCTGGTGGGGCAAGGCGTCCCGATCGCCGACGAATTCGTGCAGATCCGACTCGGCGGCGACATGGCGTTGTTCGCCGGTCTGGGCAGGTTGTTGCTCGAGGCCGACGACCGCGCCCCGGGAACCGTCATCGACCGTGCTTTTGTCGACGCGCACTGCGCGGGATTCGACGAGTACCGGCGCCGGACGCTGGAAATCGACTTCGACACCGTCCTCGCCGCCAGCGGCATCGAGAGGGAGCAGCTCGACCGCATGGCCGAGATGCTGATGGCGTCGCAGCGCACGGTCGTGTGCTGGGCCATGGGCCTGACCCAGCACACCCACGCCGTGGCCACCATCGCCGAGATCACCAATCTGCTGCTGCTGCGCGGCATGATCGGCAAGCCGGGTGCGGGAGTGTGCCCGGTGCGCGGGCATTCCAACGTGCAGGGCGACCGCACGATGGGCATTTGGGAGAAGATGCCCGAGCAGTTCCTGGCCGCCCTGGACCGCGAATTCGGAATCGCCAGCCCGCGAAAGCACGGGTACGACACCGTCGCCGCGATCCGCGCGATGCGCGACGGGCGGGCCCGGGTGTTCGTGGGCATGGGCGGCAACTTCGCGTCGGCCACCCCAGACACCGCCGTCACCGAGGCGGCCCTACGCAGTTGCGCTCTGACGGTGCAGATTTCGACCAAACTCAATCGCAGCCACCTGGTGCACGGCAGCACCGCGCTGATCCTGCCGACGCTCGGCCGCACCGACCGTGACATCCGCGGAGGCCGGAAACAGGTTGTCTCGGTTGAGGATTCGATGTCGATGGTGCACCTGTCCCGTGGCAGCCTGCACCCGCCCAGCGACCAGGTGCGCAGCGAGGTGGAAATCGTCTGCCAGTTGGCCCGCAGGCTGCTCGGCGCGGCGCATCCGGTGCCGTGGGAGCGGTTCGCGGCCGACTACGACACCATCCGCGACGCGATCGCCGCCGTGGTCCCCGGCTGCGCCGACTACAACCGCAAGGTGCGCCAGCCCGACGGATTCCAGCTGCCGCACCCGCCGCGCGATGCTCGCGAATTCCGCACCAGCACAGGCAAAGCCAACTTCGCGGCGGACCCGCTGCAGTGGGTGCCGGTGCCCCAGGGGCGGCTGGTCCTGCAGACGCTGCGCAGCCACGACCAGTACAACACCACGATCTACGGGCTCGACGACCGTTACCGCGGCGTGAAGGGGGGCCGTCGCGTGGTGTTCGTCAATCCCTTGGATATCTCAGCGTTGGGCCTGGAGGAGGGGCAGCGGGTCGATCTGGTCTCGGAGTGGACCGACGCCGACCAACGGTTGCAGCAGCGGCGCGCGAAGGATTTTCTGGTGGTGGGCTATTCGACCCCGGTCGGCAACGCCGCGTCGTACTACCCGGAGACCAACGCGTTGGTTCCGCTGGATCACACCGCGGCCAAGTCGAACACCCCGGTGTCCAAGGCGATCATCGTCCGGTTGGAGCCGGCGACGTAGTGGGGCACGTCACCGCGCGGCGGCGGGTCAGGCATCTCAGCGCCGATCGGGCGACCACCCGGCCGGAAACCCTCGCCGTCGAGGAGCCGTTGGAGATCCGCGTCAACGGCGCCCCGGTGACCGTGACGATGCGCACGCCCGGCTCGGATATCGAACTCGCGCAAGGCTTTCTGCTCACCGAGGGAATCATCGGGCGCCGCGAGGACGTGGTGACCATTCGCTACTGCGGTGGGCATGACGACGAAAACACCTACAACGTTCTGGACGTCACGTTGGCCCCCGGCGTCGCGCCACCCGACCTCGACGTCACCCGTAACTTCTACACCACGTCGTCGTGCGGGGTCTGCGGAAAGGCATCGCTGGAAGCGGTGCGGGTGATGGGCCGGTTTTCCCCCGGCTCGGATCCGGCGAGCGTGTCCGCGGCCACGCTCAAGGCGATGCCGGACCAACTCCGCTCCGCGCAAAAGGTTTTCGCGAGCACCGGTGGGCTGCACGCCGCGGCGTTGTTCGGTGTGGACGGTGCCATGCTGGCCGTGCGCGAGGACATCGGCAGGCACAACGCGGTCGACAAGGTCATCGGCTGGGCGCTCGAGCACGACAGGGTGCCACTCAGCGCGACGGTGCTGCTAGTTAGCGGCCGGGCGTCGTTCGAGTTGACGCAAAAGGCCGTGATGGCAGCGATTCCCGTGCTCGCCGCCGTGTCGGCGCCGTCATCGCTCGCGGTCTCGCTGGCCGAGGAGTCCGGCGTCACGCTGGTGGCGTTCCTGCGGCAGGACTCGATGAATGTCTACACCCGTGCCGACCGGATCACCTGAGACGGCCTGGGGATAGACCGGGGACTGGGGATAACCGCGCGTTTCGGCGGGCCCTCGGTCGTGTCATGTCGGAGCCGCCGGGCAGGTTGGCCGCATGACGACCGAAACGACTCTGACCCGCGCCCAGCTGGGAGCGATGGGCGAAGCGCTCGCCGTGGATCATCTGGCGGGGATGGGATTGCGGATCCTTGGCCGCAACTGGCGCTGCCGCTACGGCGAACTCGACGTGATCGCGTGCGACGACGCCACCCGAACCCTGGTGTTCGTCGAAGTCAAAACCCGGACCGGCGACGGCTACGGCGGCCTGGCCTATGCGGTCACCGAGCGGAAGGCCCGGCGGCTGCGGCGGCTGGCGGGGCTGTGGCTGGCCGGCCAGGGTGAGCGCTGGGCGGCGCTGCGCATCGACGTGATCGGCGTGCGGGTCGGGCGCCGCCGCACCCCGGAGATCACCCACCTGCAGGGAATCGGCTGATGGCGCTGGGGCGGGCGTTCTCGGTCGCGGTGCGCGGATTGGACGGCACCACAGTCGAAATCGAGGCCGACATCTCCTCCGGCCTGCCGGGCGTGTACCTGGTCGGGCTGCCCGACGCCGCCCTGCAGGAGTCGCGCGACCGGGTCCGGGCGGCGGTCACCAATTGCGGCAATGAATGGCCCCAGTCCCGGCTCACGCTGGCGCTGTCACCTGCGACGCTGCCGAAGATGGGATCGGTCTACGACATCGCGCTGGCGGCGGCGGTGCTGTCCGCGCAGCGCAAGCACCCGTGGGAGCGGCTGGAGAAGACGGTGCTGCTCGGTGAGCTGTCGCTGGACGGCCGGGTGCGCTCGGTGCGCGGGGTGCTGCCCGCCGTGTTGGCGGCCAAACGCGACGGCTGGCCGGCGGTCGTCGTCCCGGTGGACAACCTGGCCGAGGCCAGCCTGGTCGACGGGATCGACGTTTGGGGCGTGCGCACGCTGCGGCAACTGCAGGGCTGGCTCGGCGGCTCGGGCGGCCTGGACCCCAGGATCAGCGCCGGGACCACGGACCCGGAGCCCACGGCGGATCTGGCCGACGTGATCGGACAGGCGCAGGCGCGGTTCGCGGTGGAAGTCGCGGCCGCCGGTGCGCATCACCTCATGCTGACAGGGCCGCCAGGCGTGGGCAAAACGATGCTGGCGCAACGGCTTCCGGGACTGTTGCCGCCGCTGTCGGACGATGAGTCCCTGGAGGTCACCGCGATTCACTCGGTGGCCGGGCTGCTGACGGCGGATACCCCGTTGATCACCCGGCCCCCTTTCGTGGCGCCGCACCACAGCTCGACGGTCGCGGCGCTGGTCGGCGGGGGTTCGGGGATGGCCCGCCCCGGCGCGGTCAGCCGGGCGCATCGCGGGGTGTTGTTCCTGGACGAATGCGCCGAAATCAGCGTCAGCGCGCTCGAAGCGCTGCGAACACCGTTGGAGGACGGGGAGATTCGCCTCGCACGCCGCGACGGGGTGGCGTGTTATCCCGCCCGCTTCCAGCTGGTGTTGGCCGCCAACCCGTGTCCGTGCGCGCCGGCCGATCCGCAGGACTGCATCTGCGCTGCCGCGGCCAAGCGGCGCTATCTGGGCAAGCTGTCCGGGCCGCTGCTGGACCGCGTCGACCTGCGGGTGCAGATGCACGCGGTGCGCGCCGGGGCGATCTCGGTCACCGACGGCGAATCGACGGCGCAGGTTCGCCGGCGGGTCGCAGCGGCGCGCGACGCGGCCGCCGAGCGCTGGCGCCCACACGGATTCCGCACCAACGCCGAAGTCAGCGGGACGCTGTTGCGGCGAAAGTTTCGCCCCGGCAACGCCGCGATGGACCCGCTGAAGACGGCGCTCGACCGTGGGCTGCTTTCCATCCGCGGCCTGGATCGCACCCTGCGCGTGGCGTGGAGCCTCGCCGACCTGGCCGGCCGCAGCTCGCCCGGGCTCGACGAAGTCGCCGCCGCGCTGAGCTTTCGGCAACCGGGCATGCAGCGATGACCGATCCGGTGTTGTCCGCATGGGCTTACCTGTCGCGGGTGGCCGAGCCGCCCTGTCCGGAACTGGCCGCATTGGTGCGATGCGTGGGCCCGCAGGAGGCGGCCGACCGGGTCCGGCGGGGCCTGGTCAACGACGACCTAGCGCGCCATACCGAGGCCAGGCGCGAAATAGACCGGGCCGCAGGCGATCTCGAGCTGCTCGCGCGTCGCGGCGGACGATTGATCACGCCCGATGACGACGAGTGGCCGCTCGCGTTGGCGGCGTTCGGCGGCGCCGGCGCTCGTCCGCGTGGCGGGCCGCCAATGGTGTTGTGGGCGCTTGGTCCTGCGCGTCTGGATGAGGTGGCGTGCCGGGCGGCCGCCGTGGTCGGAACCCGAGCGGCGACTACGTATGGCGAACACGTGGCGGGGGATTTGGCGGCCGGGCTGGTCGAGCGGGACGTCGCCGTCGTCTCCGGCGGGGCCTACGGCATCGACGGTGCGGCGCACCGCGCGGCGCTGGCGGCCGACGGCATCACCGTGGCGGTGCTGGCCGGCGGGCTCGACGTTCCTTATCCCGCTGGGCATTCGGCGTTACTGCATCGCATCGGTCAGCACGGGCTGCTGTTCACCGAGTACCCGCCGGGTGTGCGCCCGGCCCGTTACCGGTTCCTGACCCGCAACCGTCTGGTGGCCGCCGTCGCCGGCGCGGTGGTGGTGGTCGAAGCGGGCCTGCGCAGTGGCGCCGGGAACACCGCCGCCTGGGCGCGGGCGCTGGGACGGGTGGTGGCCGCCGTGCCCGGGCCCGTCACGTCGTCGGCGTCGGCCGGATGCCACGCGCTGCTGCGCAACGGCGCGGAACTGGTCACCCGGGCCGACGACATCGTCGAACTGGTTGGTCGCATCGGTGAGTTGGCATCCGAGGAACCGCGGCCCACCACGGCGCTGGACGGGCTGGGCGAGGCCGAGCGTCAGGTATACGAGGCACTACCGGGCCGCGGCGTTGCCACGGTCGACGAGATCGCCGTGGCGGCCGGACTGGCGCCCCAGCAGGTGCTCGGGCCGCTCGCGATGCTCGAGGTGGCCGGCTTCGCCGAGCGCCGCGAGGGACGGTGGCGCATCGTCCGCGCCGGTGGCGGCCAAGCCGCGATGACAACGCGACTCGTATAGTCGACGAGGGTCGGGTCTGAACAGGAGGATAAGTGGCGGGTCGGCCTCTGCAGAGCTTCGAAGTCGTCGGTACCAAGCAACTCACCCGGCACATGGTGCGGGTGGTGCTGGGCAGCAGGTCTTTCGAGACCTTCGTTCCCAGCAAGTTCACCGACTCGTACGTCAAGATGGCGTTCGTCGCAGACGATGTCGACGTGGCCGCGCTGCCGCAGCCGTTGACGCTGGACAGTTTTGCCGACCTGCCGCCGGAGAAAAGGCCTTCGGTGCGGACCATGACCGTTCGCCAGGTCGACCCCGCGGCCCGCGAGATCACCATCGACATCGTGGTGCACGGCGAACACGGGGTCGCGGGCCCGTGGGCGGCCGCGGCCCAGCCCGGCCAGCCGATCTACCTGATGGGTCCCGGCGGCGCCTACACCCCCGACCCGGCCGCCGATTGGCATCTGCTGGCCGGCGACGAGTCCGCGCTGCCCGCCATCGCCGCCGCCCTAGAAGCGTTGCCCGCCAATGCGGTTGGCAAGGCCTTCATCGAGGTAGCCGGCCAGGAGGACGAAATCCCTTTGACCGCACCGGATTCCGTTGAAGTCAGTTGGGTCTATCGCGGCGGGCGCGCCGACCTGGTTCCCGAGGACCGCGCCGGCGATCACGCGCCGCTGATCGAGGCGGTCACCACCACCCCATGGCTGCCCGGGCAGGTGCACGTATTCGTCCACGGCGAGGCCCAGACGGTGATGCACAACCTGCGTCCCTACATCCGCAAAGAGCGCGGCGTCGACGCGGCGTGGGCGTCATCGATCTCCGGCTATTGGCGGCGCGGCCGCACCGAAGAGACGTTCCGGCAATGGAAGAAGGAACTGGCCGAGACTGAGGCCGGGGGAGAGGCCGGGGCTTAGCGGTGGCACCGCCACCCCACTTCGGGGACTATCAGAACGAGATCTACCTGCAGGGCCTGGCGGGAGTGGCACCGAAGCTGCCGATGGTCTTCGCCGAGCTGGAAGCCAAGGCCGAAAAAGCACTGCCGCCCTCGATCTGGTCCTACGTGGCTGGCGGGGCCGGCGACGAACGAACCCAGCGCGCCAACTGCGAGGCCTTCGAACGGTGGGGCCTCTACCCGCGCATGTTCGTCGGCGCCGCCCAGCGCGACCTGTCCGTCGACTTGTTCGGCCTGACCCTGCCCGCCCCGCTGTTCATGGCGCCGATCGGCGTCATCGGGCTGTGCGCCCAGGACGGCCACGGAGACCTCGCCACCGCACGCGCGGCCGCGGCCACCGGCGTGCCCATGGTCGCCTCGACGCTGACCGTCGACCCGATGGAAGACGTCGCCGCCGCCCTCGGCGACACGCCCGGGTTTTTTCAGCTCTACACACCGACCGACCGCGACGTGGCCGCCAGCCTGGTGCGGCGCGCCGAGGCGGCGGGCTTCAAGGGCATCGTCGTCACGCTCGACACCTGGGTCACCGGCTGGCGCCCGCGCGACCTGAGCACGTCGAACTTCCCCCAGCTGCGCGGCCACTGCCTGGCCAACTACACCAGCGATCCGGTCTTCCGCGCCAGCCTGCAACGGCCGCCGGAGGAGGACCCGCAGGGCGCCGTGCTGCGCTGGATACAGCTCTTCGGAAACGCTTTGACCTGGGACGACCTGGCGTGGTTGCGCTCGCTGACCGAGCTGCCGCTGCTCGTGAAGGGCATCTGCCACCCCGACGACGCCCGGCGCGCCCGGGACGGCGGGATCGACGGCATCTACTGCTCCAATCACGGCGGCCGCCAAGCCAACGGCGGCCTGCCCGCCATCGACTGCCTGCCTGCGGTGGTCGAGGCGGCCGACGGCCTGCCGGTCCTGTTCGACTCCGGCATCCGCAGCGGCGCCGACGTCATCAAGGCGCTGGCGCTGGGCGCCACCGCCGTGGGCGTCGGCCGCCCGTACGCCTACGGGTTGGCGCTCGGCGGCGTCGACGGCGTGGTGCACGTGCTGCGCACGCTGCTGGCCGAAGCGGACCTGATCATGGCCGTCGACGGCTATCCCACGCTCAAAGATCTCACCCCGGACACGCTGCGGCGCGTCGACTAAGCGGCGGCGGGCGCGCCTGCGACCGTGGGGAAATGCAGGCGATCCTCGAGGAGTTCGACGAGTACCTTGCGCTGCAATGCGGTCGCTCTGCGCACACCCGTCGCGCCTACCTGGGCGACGTGCGCTCGTTGTTCGAATTCCTGGACGGACGCGGCATCGGCCTGGACGGCTTGAGCCTGCCCGTGCTGCGGACGTGGCTGGCCGGGGCGGCCAGCGCCGGCGCCGCCCGCACGACCCTGGCCCGTCGCACCTCGGCGGTCAGGGCGTTCACCGCATGGGCAACGCGGCGCGGCCTGCTGACCACGGACCCCGGCGCCCGGCTGCAAATGCCCAAGGCGCACCGCACGCTGCCGGCGGTGCTGCGCCAGGATCAGGCGTTGGACGCCATGGCCGCCGCGAAATCCGGTGCGCAGCAAGGTGATCCGTTGGCGCTGCGGGACCGGCTGATCGTCGAGATGTTGTACGCCACCGGTATTCGGGTGAGCGAGTTGTGCGGCCTGGACATCGACGACGTCGACACCGGGCAGCGGTTGGTGCGGGTCCTCGGCAAGGGCAACAAGCAGCGGACGGTGCCCTTCGGGGTGCCGGCCGCCGACGCGCTGCGGGCCTGGCTGGACGACGGGCGTCCGGCCCTGCTCACGGCCGAGTCCGGGCCGGCACTGCTGCTCGGCGCGCGGGGCCGCCGGCTCGACGTGCGCCAGGCCCGCACGGTCGTGCACCAGACCGTCGCCGCGGTCAACGGCGCCCCCAACATGGGGCCGCACGGACTGCGCCACAGCGCGGCCACCCACCTCCTCGAAGGCGGGGCCGACCTGCGCGTCGTCCAGGAGTTGCTCGGCCATTCCAGCCTGGCGACCACCCAGCTGTACACCCACGTCGCGGTGTCCCGGCTGCGAGCGGTGCACGACCAGGCCCACCCGCGGGCCTAGTGTGCACCGACGGCGCCCGGTGTGCGTCCAGGCCGCCACAGAAGCACACCCGAACGCGCGACTAGCCGTCCAGCGGCTTGAGCCGGATGCGGGTCGACTTCAACAGGCCCAGCGGATCGACGTAGCGCGCGCCCGACGCCGGACCCCACATCGCGCCCCAATGCAGACACGCCGCGGCCCGGCAGCCGGGGTGTCCGGCCACCAGCTCGCCGAGCACCGTCGACGCCGTCACCGGCTGGCCGGCCCGCACGGCCGCCCGGACGGGCTCGTAGCTGGTGCGCAATCCGCCGGGATGGGCCAGCGACACCACTGGCCGCCCGGCCAGCATCCCCGCGAACACGACGGTCGCCTCACCCGCGGCGTAGACCGGCTGGCCAGGGGCGCCGGGCAGGTCCACCCCCCGATGCCCGGGATTCCAGTCGGGTGAGGGGGCGTCGAATCCCCGCGAGACCGTCGGCGGCGGCCGCAGCGGCCAATCCAACCGCGCGTCGTCGGCGGCCGCTGGCACCGCGGTGACCAGGGCCAGGGTCGCGATCAGCGCCATCCACCGCACTCGTGCAGTTCAGCGCTATACCGAAGATCGGGCCAGTCAGCGCTGTGGACAAAGCACCTGGCTGAACGGTGTAAACTGCTTCCCGCGGTCCGTGTAAACGGGCTGACTTCGCGTGTCTGCGCAACAACCGGATGCCGAGCGGTCCCGACTAAGGGTTCGACATCTCAGCAGGCACCAGGGCCCGGCTTCACCCGATGCCGGGCGACAACCGACACAAAGGACTGGCCGTAATGGCTGTTGTAACCATGAAGCAGCTGCTTGACAGCGGCACCCACTTCGGGCATCAGACCCGTCGCTGGAATCCCAAGATGAAGCGGTTCATCTTCACCGACCGCAACGGCATCTACATCATCGACCTGCAGCAGACGCTGACCTTCATCGACAAGGCGTACGAATTCGTGAAGGAAACCGTCGCCCACGGGGGCACCGTGCTGTTCGTCGGAACCAAGAAGCAGGCGCAGGAATCGGTCGCCGCCGAAGCGACCCGCGTCGGCATGCCGTACGTGAACCAGCGCTGGCTGGGCGGCATGCTCACCAACTTCTCCACCGTGCACAAGCGGCTGCAGCGCCTCAAGGAGCTGGAGGCGATGGAGCAGACCGGCGGCTTCGAGGGCCGCACCAAGAAGGAGATCCTGGGCCTGACGCGGGAGAAGAACAAGCTGGAACGCAGCCTGGGCGGCATCCGCGACATGAACAAGGTCCCGTCGGCGGTCTGGGTCGTCGACACCAACAAGGAGCACATCGCCGTCGGCGAGGCCCGCAAACTGGGCATCCCGGTGATCGCGATCCTGGACACCAACTGCGACCCGGACGAGGTCGACTACCCGATCCCGGGCAACGACGACGCGATCCGCTCGGCCGCCCTGCTCACCAAGGTGATCGCGTCCGCGGTCGCCGAGGGCCTGCAGGCCCGTGCCGGCGTGGGTCGCGGTGACGGCAAGCCGGAGGCGGAAGCCGCCGAGCCGCTCGCCGAATGGGAGCAGGAACTGCTGGCCTCGGCGACGGCCAGTGCCACCCCCGCTGCCACCCCCTCCGCGGGCAACGACGCCGCTGCGGGCGCAACCGAATCAACCCCCACGGAAGGCTGATATGGCGAACTTCACCGCCGCCGACGTCAAGCGGCTCCGGGAGCTCACCGGTGCCGGCATGCTCGACTGCAAGAACGCGCTGGCTGACAGCGACGGCGACTTCGACAAGGCGGTCGAGGCGCTGCGGATCAAGGGCGCCAAGGACGTCGGCAAGCGCGCCGAGCGGGCCACGGCCGAGGGCCTGGTCGCGGCGAAGGACGGCGCGCTGATCGAGCTCAACTCGGAAACCGACTTCGTCGCCAAGAACGCCGAGTTCCAGGCCCTCGCCGACCAGGTCGTCGGCGCGGCGTTGGCCACCAAGGCCACCGACGTCGACGCGCTGAAAGCCGCCAAGATCGGCGACACCACCGTCGAGCAGGCGATCGCGGACCTGTCGGCCAAGATCGGCGAAAAGCTGGAACTGCGCCGCGTGCAGTACTTCGACGGCAAGGTCGAGACCTACCTGCACAAGCGTGCGGCCGACCTGCCACCCGCGGTGGGCGTGCTGGTCGAGTACACCGGTGACGGTGCCGAGGCGGCGCACACCGTCGCGTTGCAGATCGCCGCGCTCAAGGCCCGCTACCTGTCCCGCGACGACGTGCCCGAAGACGTGGTTGCCAGCGAACGGCGCATCGCCGAGGAGACCGCGAAGGCCGAGGGCAAGCCGGAGCAGGCGCTGCCCAAGATCGTCGAGGGCCGGCTGAACGGCTTCTTCAAGGACGCGGTGCTGCTCGAGCAGCCGTCGGTGTCGGACAGCAAGAAGACCGTCAAGGCGCTGCTCGACGAGGCCGGCGTCACGGTGACGCGGTTCGTCCGCTTCGAGGTGGGCCAGGCCTAGCCGGCCAGCACGAACCGATAGCGTCACTGTTATGCAACGCGTGCACGCTTTCGGCGATGATGCCCTCGGCGATCTCGACGCGGTCGGCCTCAGCGCCGCCATCCGCGCCGAATGGGTCAGCCGGGCCGACGTCATCGAGGCCGCCATCTCCCGCACTGAGGCCGTCAATCCGGTCCTGAATGGCTTGGCGCACAAGGCGTTCGAGCAGGCGCGGGCCACCGCGGCAGCGTCTCCTGCGACGGGCTTTTTCAGCGGTGTCCCGACGTTCATCAAGGACAACGTCGACGTCGCCGGCCTACCGACGATGCGCGGCGCCGACGCCTGGACGGCGTTCGACGCCGTCGCCGACGGCGAGTTCACCCGGCTGTATCTGGCCACCGGGCCGACAGCGCTGGGCAAGACGCAGATGTCGGAGTTCGGGTTCAGCGCGTCCGCCGAACATCCCCGGCTGGGGCCGGTGCGCAACCCGTGGGACACCGACTACACCGCGGGTGCCTCGTCGTCGGGGTCGGGCGCGTTCGTCGCCGCGGGCGTGGTGCCGATCGCGCACGCCAACGACGGCGGCGGCTCCATCCGAATTCCGGCCTCCTGCAACGGACTTGTCGGGCTGAAGCCGTCGCGCGGTCGGCTGCCACTGGATCCGGAGCTGCGCCGCATGCCGGTAGGCATCGTCACCAACGGCGTGCTGACCCGCTCGGTGCGTGACACCGCCGCGTTCTATCGGGAGGCCGAGCGCGTCTGGCGAAACCCCAAGCTGCCGCCGGTGGGGGACGTCACGGGTCCCGGCAGGCAGCGGCTGCGCATCGCCGTGCTGACCCGTTCGGTGCACCGCGAGTGCAGCCCGCAGCTCCGCGAGCTGACGCTGAAGACGGCCAGCCTGCTCGAGGAACTGGGCCACCGCGTCGAACACATCGACGAGACCCCGGCCCCGGCCGGGTTCTCGGACGACTTCGTGCTGTATTGGGGATTCTTGGCGCTGGCGCAGGTGCGCGCCGGGCGGCGGCTGTTCGGCAAGACATTCGACCGCACCCGGCTGGACGCCCTGACGCTGGGGCTGGACCGTCACACCAGCCGCAATCTGCACCGGTTACCTGCGGTGATCATGCGCCTGCGCAGGATGCGACGGCGCAGCGCGGAGTTCTTCCGCAACTACGACGCGGTGCTCACGCCCACGGTCGCCGACGAAACGCCGCGGGTCGGCTACCTCGCGCCGACCGACTACCAGCAGCTGATGCAGCGGCTGATCGACTGGGTTGCGTTCACGCCGTGGCAGAACGTCACCGGCGATCCGGCGATCTCGCTGCCGCTGGCGCAGACCGCGGGTGGCATGCCCGCCGGCATGATGCTGGCCGCCGACATGGGGCAGGAAGCGCTGCTGCTGGAGCTGGCCCACGAACTCGAAGAGGCGCGGCCGTGGGCGCGGATCCAGGACCCCGACGGGGCCGCGTAGCTCAATCGGATCCGAGCTTTTCGAGCATCCGTTTGAACTCGCGTTGCTGGGTCGCGGTCAGCTTGGCCAGGATGCGCGAATCGGCGACCCGGACTGCCCCCTCCGCGCGCTTCAACAGGGCGCGGCCCGACGCGGTCAGCGTGGCCGGCAATGCCCGCCCGGAGGACACCGACTCCGGCCGGGCCACCGCGCCGAGCTCCTCCAGCCTGCGCAGCACGGTGTTCATCGCCTGCGGCGTGACGTTGGTGTTGCGGGACAATTCCGCGCTGGACAGGCCCGGGTTAATCGAAAGGATGCGCATACAAACGAATTCGGGCAGGGTCAGCCCGAGCGGGCCCAACACCGTGGAGACCTCCGGTCGCAGTACCGCTGCCACCCGGTAGAGCAGGTAACCGAGTGGGGCGTCTTCGATCTGACCCATGTCAATGATATTGACATATGTCGCAGGCCGGCAGTGACCGGATCTACAGAATTGGCCGGCCGCCCGTCACGGCGACCCGGGCACCGGAAATGTAGCTCGCGTCATCGGAGGCCAAAAGCACGTAGATGGGGGCGAGCTCGGCCGGCTGGCCGGCACGGCCGAGCGGCACGTTGTCACCGAAGGATTCCACGCTTTCCGCGGGCATGGTCGACGGAATCAGCGGCGTCCAGATGGGGCCGGGTGCCACACTGTTGACGCGGATTCCTTTGTCGCCCAACAGTTGAGCCAAGCTGGCCGAAAAATTGGCGATCGCCGCCTTGGTCGCCGCGTAGGGCGCCAATGTGGGGTTGGGGCTATCGGAGTTCACCGAGGAACTGCCGATGATCGACGACCCGGGGCGCATGTGCGGCAGCGCGGCCTTCGCGAGGTAGAAATAGGCACCGACATTGAGCCGGAAGGTGTAATCCCATTCTTCGTCGCTGATCTCTTCGAGGTTTTTGTGCATCATTTGGTAGGCGGCGTTGTTGACCAGGATGTCGATGCCGCCGAATTCTTTGACCGCCCGCTCGACCACCGTCCGGCAGTGAGCCGCGTCGGAGAGGTCGCCTGGAACCAGCACGCACCGGCGCCCCGCGTCCTCGACATAGCGGGCGACGTCGCGCGCGTCATCGTGCTCATTGAGGTAGGAGACGAGGACGTCGGCGCCCTCCCGCGCGAACGCGATCGCGACGGCGCGCCCGATTCCGCTGTCGCCTCCCGTGACGATCGCCCGTTTGCCGGTGAGTTTTCCCGAGCCGTGGTAACTGGTTTCGCCGCAATCGGGGACCGGATCCATCCGGGCCTGCACCCCGGGTGGGCTCTGTTGCTGTGCAGTAAAACTCATACCGCTGCGGCTACCCGCGTGGTTGGCCGCTAATCACTCGCTTACTGATGATTCTGGTGCCGCTGTTAATTCTGTGGTTCGCATCGAAAGGGCCTGCGGCGCAAAGCGGCACCAAAGAATGGCAGCCCATTCGCGCTGGTAATCGATCCGCATAAGGGGAAATTTGCGGGCAGCCCCGTTTAGCGATGCGGCAAATGGGTTATGCGAATTGCCAGCGGTTGTCGCGACCTGTCCAAGGGGAGTGACATCGACACGAAAGGAAATTGAGCATGAAGGTCAGCAAGACTGCTGTAAAGACGGCTATTGCCGCCGGGGGAATTGCGGCGACAAGCGTTTTCGCCGCAGCGACCGCCTCCGCTGCGCCGCCCAACATCCAGGGCTTCGGCACCAGCGAACAACTCGTGGACGGGCCCCTGATCACCAACTACACCGTGAGCAACCTGCAACCGAGCAACGTTGCGATTCCGGGCTACACGCCTAAAGGGACGCTCTACCAGGCGGACATCACCGCCAGGTCGGACAGCGGGCTCGTTACCCCGATGGTCAACGACTTCATCGCCCGCGGCCCCAACGGCCAGAACTACCGGGTGATCGACAAGGTCGCGGCCCCGGGCAGCCTGAACCCGGCGCCGATCCCGCAGGGCAGCGAATCGACCGGCACGCTGTACTTTGACGTGACCGGAGCGCCCCCGAACGGCGTCGTCTACAACGACGGACTGCAGGACGTCCTGATGTGGACGTCGAACGTGCCCGGCGGATCCTCGCCTGGCGCACCGCCGAACGCGAGCCCGGCACCGGGTGCGCCGCCCGCTCCGGCGCCGCACACCTGATCCGGTTGCAACTATCTCCCCGCGCCACCCCGATGGCGCGGGGAGATTTGCATGACGGCGAATCCCACGCGTACGAATCGGGTACCCGACACCCATGAGTAATCCCGACCACAGACCAACGGAAGTACGTGCGCAAGCGAAGCTCCACGCAAAGCGGGCGCAGGTAGCCATGGACGAGCGGCGCAGCCAGCAGGACGGCGGACTCAGCGGCTGGCTGGCCAAGCGCGCCGGTGAATGGGACCTCGGCGGGCAGGACGAAACGTCGCTGCAGCGCCAAAAGTTTTTCTGGAACGTCTTGGTCGACTATTGGTTCCGCATGGAGGTCGACGGCTGGGAGAACATCCCCGCGCCGCCGGCGCTGCTGGTGGGTATACATTCGGGCGCGCCATTCGTCTGGGACGCGTGGACCGTCGGTATCCAATGGTGGCGCCGCTTCGGACAGGACCGCCCACTGCACGGCACCGCGCACGACGCATTGATGGCGATTCCGCTTATCGGGCGCTACTTCCGCTCGATGGGCGTGCTTCCGGCCGCCCCCGACGCGATCGCCACCGCGTTGGCCGAGGGGCGTGACGTGGCCCTGTGGCCCGGCGGCGAAGTGGACTCGCTGCGCCCGTGGACCGAGCGTGATCATGCCAACCTCGCGGGGCGCACAGGGTTCGTGAAGATGGCGATTCGCGCCGGCGTGCCGATCGTGCCGATCGCCACCGTCGGCGGCGCCGACGCGATGCCCGTGCTGATCCGCGGCGACCGGCTGTCGAAGGTGTTGCAACTCGACCGCCTGCTGCGGCTCAAGGTGTTTCCGCTGGCGGTCTCGCTGCCCTGGGGCATCGCGCCCGCGGCGCTTCCGCAGCTGCCGCTGCCGGCCAAGATCAGGACCCGGTTCATGCCGGTGGTCGAACTGGACCGCGACCCGGCCCGCGCCGACGACGATGACTACGTCGACCGCAAGTACCGCGAGGTCGAGGACAGCATTCAGGAGGGTATGGACGCGTTGGCGCGCAAGCGCGCACTGCCGCTCTTCGCGTGACCGGACACGCAAAAGTTCATGCGGGACAGGGCATTTGGGGTCAGGCTTGAGCGCCTGTCGAGATCGGGCCCAGCGTCGCCGGTTCGTTGACGATCCATTCCGGATGCGGCGGCGTCACGGCCATGTAGCCCACACCGCGCACGGTGTCGACCATCGATTCGTGTTCGGTTCCGAGCTTGGCGCGCAGTCGCCGCACGTGAACGTCGACCGTACGGACCCGGCCGTTGCAGTCGTATCCCCACACCTCGTGCAGCAACCGGGTGCGGCTGAACGCCCGACCCGCATGCTGCACAAGGAAATTCAACAGTTTGAACTCCGTCAGCGTCAGACCGAGATCCCTGCCCGCCAGCGACCCGGTGAAACTCGCCGGGTGCAGCGTGAGGTCGCCGAACCGCAGGATGCCGTCGACCGCGCTGCGTCGGCGTTTGACCGCCAGACGCAGCCGCGCCTGCAACTCGTCCGCGCTGCCCGCCGGCAGCATCACGTCGTCGAAATTCCAGTCGACGTCGACGGTGACGACGTTTGCCGGGGTGACGACGGCCAGCACCGCGGTGCCCGGCGCGCTGGCGGTGAGGCGCCGGCAGGCGGTGCGAGCCGCGGTGAGGTTGGTACGCGCATCGATGATCGCGACGTCGGCCTTTTCGCACTGCCCGTCAATGTGATCGCCCAGCGGCGCGCGCCGCATGCTGTGTGCGAATGAACTCAGCGTCGGTAATACCGATTCGAAATCGTCGGCATCGGTGAGTAGTAGTACGTCCAAAGACATCTCCAAAATTCATGACAGTTCTGTCATGGAACCCGTAGGCACCTCCCATGGAGATGTCCGCCAGCGCAGCGCTGAATACCCGCCTCAACGCAGAACTATGCCACCTTAATTTCCCGGCCGGGCGGCAATGGCGAGCGCCCGGAGAAAGTCGACGGGCCCGGCCCGTGAAACCGGGCCGGACCCATCCGCGGAAACAAGCCGCTAATTCTGGTTGGACTTCTGCCGTTCCTCGGCCACCTGCGCGCTGCTGCGCGCCGCCTCGGCCTCGGCCTCCTTCTTGGCCGCGTTGCGCTGGGCCTCGGCCTTGTCCTGCTGGGCCTGGCCCTCGCGGGTGAGGTCATCTCGACCCGATACGGCTCCGACGGCCTCCTTGACGCGTCCCTTGGCGTCCTCGACGACGCCCTTGACGGCTTCGGCAGGTCCGGATTTGTTGGTGTCCGCCATGAATGATTCCTCCTCAGTGGCGTACTTGTTTGGGCGATTCACGCCCAATGCCGATCCGCAAACGGTCGGCCCGGTCAGCGCGGGTCCGGTCCTTATTCTCAAGACCTCGATTTCGCCCGCAAGGATGCGGATTCCCCCTGCCGCGGGATGCTCAAACATCGACCCGCTCGCGCGGGCAACCGGGCGGCAACTGACCAGATAATGCACCCCGCCCATGCCGCATTGTGCTGCGATGAGGCAGGATGTGAAATGCCGTTCCGGGTGAGGTCGTCCGGGATGGCACTGTCATGCGAGGAGTGTGATGACGGACCCCGAGCCAACCAGCGCCAACGGTGTACCGATGGGCCGATCGAAGTATTCGAGAGTGTTGCTCAAGCTCGGTGGCGAGATGTTCGGCGGCGGGCAGGTGGGCCTGGATCCCGACGTCGTGGCACAGGTGGCCCGCCAGATCGCGGAGGTCGTTCGCGACGGGGTGCAGGTCGCCGTGGTGATCGGTGGCGGCAACTTCTTCCGCGGCGCGCAGCTTCAGCAGCGCGGCATGGAGCGCACCCGGTCGGACTACATGGGCATGCTCGGCACCGTGATGAATAGCCTTGCGCTGCAAGACTTCCTGGAGAAGGAAGGCATCGTGACCCGGGTCCAGACCGCGATCACGATGGGCCAGGTGGCCGAGCCGTACCTGCCGTTGCGCGCCGTGCGCCACCTGGAGAAGGGGAGGGTCGTGATCTTCGGCGCCGGCATGGGGCTGCCGTACTTCTCCACCGACACCACCGCCGCCCAGCGGGCGCTGGAGGTCGGCGCGGAAGTCGTCTTGATGGCCAAGGCGGTCGACGGGGTGTTCTCGGAGGACCCGCGGCAGAACCCGGACGCCGAGCTGCTCACCGCGATCAGCCACCGCGAAGTCATCGACCGCGGGCTGCGTGTGGCCGACGCGACCGCCTTCAGCCTGTGCATGGACAATGGCATGCCGATCCTGGTATTCAACCTGCTGACCAGTGGCAATATCGCCCGGGCGGTCGCTGGTGAGAAGATCGGAACGCTGGTCACCACTTGAGGGGAAGACGCGATGATTGACGAGGCTCTCTTCGACGCGGAAGAGAAAATGGAGAAGGCGGTATCAGTAGCCCGCGACGACTTGTCAACCATCCGAACCGGTCGCGCCAACCCGGGCATGTTCAACCGGATCGTCATCGACTACTACGGCACCAACACGCCGATCACGCAGCTGGCGAGCATCAACGTCCCCGAGGCGCGGCTCGTCGTCATCAAGCCCTACGAGGCCAATCAGCTGCACGCCATCGAGACCGCGATCCGCAACTCCGACCTCGGGGTCAACCCCACCAATGACGGCACCCTGATCCGGGTGGCCGTGCCGCAGCTCACCGAGGAGCGCCGCCGCGAGCTGGTCAAGCAGGCCAAGCACAAGGGGGAGGAAGCCCGGGTGTCGGTGCGCAACATCCGCCGCAAGGCGATGGAAGAGCTGCACCGCATCCGCAAGGACGGCGAGGCCGGCGAGGACGAAGTGGGCCGCGCCGAAAAGGATTTGGACAAGACCACCCATCAGTACGTCACCCAGATCGATGAGCTGGTCAAGCACAAAGAAGGCGAGCTGCTGGAGGTCTAGCGGCCGCTCAGCAACGAACCCCGTGTCGTCCAACTACGCCGCCGCAGGCATCCCGCCCGAGGAGCCGGCGCGTGGGGCGGGCAAGACCATCCCGCCGCCGGCGAAGAAGACGTCCCGGGCCGGCCGCGACCTGCCCGCCGCGATCGCGGTGGGGCTGTTCACCGGTGGACTCGTCGTCGGGACGCTCTTCTTCGCGCCGCGCTACTGGGTGGTGCTGTGCGCCGGGGCGATTCTGCTCTCCAGCCACGAGGTGGTGCGGCGGCTGCGCGAGGCCGGCTATGTCATTCCGGTCATCCCGCTGCTGGTCGGCGGCCAGGTCACCGTCTGGCTGACGTGGCCGTACGGCGCCCGGGGCGCGTTGGCCGGCTTCGGGGCCATGGTGGTGGCCTGCATGTTCTGGCGGCTGTTCATGCACGACAAGAGCAGGCCCCACGATCAGTCCGCGGGTCCGCCGTCGTCGCATTACCTTCGGGACGCGTCCGCCACGATCTTCCTGGCCGTCTGGGTGCCGCTGTTCGCCTCGTTCGCCGCGCTGCTGGTCTACCACCCGAAGGAAGGCGCGGGACGGGTGTTCTGCCTGATGGCGACGGTCGTCGCCTCCGACGTGGGCGGGTACGCGGTGGGGGTGCTGTTCGGGAAGCACCCGATGGTCCCGGCGATCAGCCCGAAGAAATCCTGGGAGGGGCTGGCCGGCTCGCTGGTCTGCGGCGTCACCGCCGCGACCCTGTCCGTGACTTTCCTGGCCGGCAAAGCGTGGTGGATCGGCGCGCTGCTGGGCGTTCTCCTGGTGCTCACCTGCACCCTCGGCGACCTGGTGGAGTCGCAGGTCAAGCGCGACCTCGGCATCAAGGACATGGGCCGGCTGCTACCCGGTCACGGCGGCCTGATGGATCGCCTCGACGGCGTGCTCCCGTCGGCCGCCGCGGCGTGGGCCGTGCTCACGCTGCTGCCCTAGGTTCTTCCCTGGGTGCTTCCCCAGGTTCCGCAGCCCGCGGCGTGGCCGATACTGGACGGGTCATGGTCCAACAGTTGGTTTTCGACGAGCCCCGGCCGAGCAGGCCGCCGCGGCACCTGGCCGACCTCGACGCGGCCGGCCGCGCGTCGGCCGTCGCGGAGCTGGGCTTGCCGGCGTTTCGGGCCAAGCAGCTCGCGCACCAGTACTACGGCCGCCTGATCGCCGACCCGCGACAGATGACCGACCTCCCGGCGGCCGTGCGTGATCGGATCGCCGAGACGATGTTCCCGACGCTGCTCACCGCGGTCACCGAGGTCACCTGTGATGCCGGCCAGACCCGAAAGACGTTGTGGCGGGCCATCGATGGCGCCACGATCGAGTCGGTTCTGATGCGCTATCCGCAGCGCAACACGATATGCATTTCGTCGCAGGCCGGCTGCGGCATGGCGTGCCCGTTCTGCGCGACGGGTCAGGGCGGGCTGACGCGCAACCTGTCGACCGGCGAGATCCTCGAGCAGGTGCGTGCTGGCGCGGCGGCGCTGCGCGACGACTTCGGCGACCAGCGGCTGTCGAACGTGGTCTTCATGGGCATGGGTGAGCCGCTGGCGAACTACGCCAGGGTGCTGGCCGCCGTGCGCCGCATCGTCGAGGCGCCGCCGCACGGTTTCGGCATCTCGGCCCGAGCGGTGACGGTGTCGACGGTGGGTCTGGTTCCGGCGATCCACAAGCTCGCCGACGAGGGGCTGGGCGTGACGCTGGCGCTGTCGCTGCACGCGCCCGACGACGAGCTGCGCGACACGTTGGTGCCGGTCAACAACCGCTGGAAGATCGGCGAGGCCCTCGACGCGGCCCGGCACTACGCCGACGCCACCGGGCGGCGGGTATCGATCGAATACGCGCTGATCCGCGACGTCAACGACCAGCCCTGGCGATCCGACCTGCTCGGCAAGCGGCTGCATCGGGCCCTCGGGCCGCTGGTGCACGTGAACCTCATTCCGCTCAACCCGACGCCGGGCAGCGAGTGGGACGCCAGCCCGAAGGCCGTGGAGCGGGAGTTCGTAAGACGCATCCGATCGAAGGGAGTGTCGTGCACCGTGCGAGACACCCGCGGCCGGGAGATCAGCGCCGCGTGCGGTCAGCTCGCCGCGCAGCCTGAACCGCGCTGACTCCTCGCGCGTCTTTAAGACATAAGCCAGCAAATGAGGTGTGCCATGATTCGCCTGTTCTCCCCGCTCAGATTGTTCGCCGCAGCGGTCTTTGCCGCCGCCTTGATATTCGGCCTGGCCGAGGCGCCGCACGCGAAGGCCGCCGACGAGCGCCTGCAATTCAGCGCAACCACGCTAGGCGGTGCGCCGTTCAACGGCGCCAGTCTGCAGGGCAGGCCGGCGGTGCTGTGGTTCTGGACGCCGTGGTGTCCGTTCTGCAACGCCGAAGCTCCCGGCGTCGGCCAGGTGGCGGCCGCCAATCCGGGAGTCGCCTTCGTCGGCATCGCCGCCCACTCGGATGTCGGCGCGATGCAGAATTTCGTGTCCAAGTACAACTTGAACTTCCCCAATCTCAATGACGCCGACGGTGCGATCTGGGCCCGGTACAACGTGCCCTGGCAGCCGGCCTATGTGTTCTATCGGGCCGACGGCAGCTCGACATTCGTCAACAATCCGACCGCGGCCATGCCACAGGACGAGCTGGCGGGCCGAGTGGCCGCGCTGACGCACTGACCCGGTGAACCAGGGCCTGATAGGTCTGGCCTTCGCCGCCGGATTGGTTGCGGCCCTCAACCCGTGTGGGTTTGCCATGCTGCCCGCGTATCTCCTTCTGGTGGTGCGCGGGCAGCGCCCCGGTGCGCCGTCGCCGGCGGCCGGGTCATGGGCGCTGATCGGCCGCGCCGTGGCCGCCACCGCCGGGATGGCGCTCGGCTTCGTGACGGTGTTCGGAGTGTTCGGGGCGCTGACCATATCGGCGGCCAGCACGGTGCAGCGTTACCTGCCCTACGGGACGGTCGTGATCGGCGTCGTGCTTGTCGCCCTTGGGTTTTGGCTACTGTCCGGCCGGGAGCTGACGGCGCTGACGCCGCGGGCGATGGGCCCGCGGTGGGCGCCGAACGCGCGGCAGGGGTCGTGGCTGGTGGGCATGTACGGCTATGGCGTCAGCTATGCGATCGCCTCGCTGTCGTGCACCGTCGGCCCGTTCCTGGCCGTCACCGGGGCGGGCTTTCGCAGCGGATCGATTGTCACCGGCGTGGCGATCTACCTGGCCTACGTCGCGGGCCTGACGTCGGTGGTCGGCGTGCTCGCCATCGCCGCGGCCCTGGGCGGTTCGGCGTTGGCCGACCGTATGCGGCGGATCCTGCCCTTCGTCAACCGGATCGGTGGCGCGCTGCTGGTGGTGGTCGGCCTGTATGTGGCCTACTACGGCGTCTACGAGCTGCGCCTGTTCAACGGCCGGGCGAATCCGCACGACGCGGTGATCGGCGCGGCCGGGCGCCTGCAGGGTCTGCTGGCCGGCTGGGTCCATCAGCACGGCGGATGGCCGTGGGCTGGCGCGCTGCTCGTGCTGCTCGCCGGCGCGCTCGTCGGCGCCTGGTACCGGCGGGCGCGGCGCTGAAACCCTTTTCGAGCCCTACCTGATCCAGCCGCGCCGGCGGCCCCACAGGTCGCGCACCAGAACGAAGAGCGTCAGTGCGGCAAACCCGATCAGGAACCAGTTCTCGACGTGGCCGACGTGGTTGCCGCGCAGCATCGCGAGCAGGAATATCACCGCGAATATCCCGACGCCATGCCAGGTGCGGTGGTTGATCCGGCTCCACCCCCACGCCGCGGACGGCACCTCGGCGGGGTCGACGCCGTTGAAGTGCTCCACCTCGGTACTGGCCACGGCGATTCCCTTTCGGATCGGATGCTTTCTCAAACCGAGATTCTGGCATACGCGAGGCCCCGCGGGCATCGGGGCGCGGGGCACAATGAATGGGTGACCGAGCCGGCAAGCGCCTCAGCGACCGACGGAAACGCCCAGGGCCGCCTGCGGGTGCTGGTGCTGGGCAGCACCGGCTCGATCGGCACCCAGGCGCTGGAGGTCATCGCCGCCAATCCGGACCGCTTCGAGGTGGTCGGGCTGGCCGCGGGGGGCGCGAACGTGGACACCCTGCTGCGCCAGCGCGCCGAGACCAGGGTAACCAACATCGCCATCGCCGACGATCGCGCGGCCCAGCGCGCCGGTGACATCCCGTACAGCGGTCCCGAGGCGGTCACCCGGCTGGTCGAGGAGACCGAGGCCGACGTCGTGCTCAACGCGCTGGTCGGGGCCTTGGGTCTGCGTCCGACCTTGGCGGCGCTGGCATCGGGCGCGCGCCTGGCACTGGCCAACAAGGAATCGCTGGTCGCGGGCGGGCCGCTGGTCGTGCGGGCGGCCCGACCGGGTCAGATCGTGCCCGTCGACTCCGAGCATTCCGCGCTGGCCCAATGCCTGCGCGGGGGCGACCCCGACGAGGTCGCCAAGCTGGTGCTCACGGCCTCGGGTGGGCCGTTTCGCGGCTGGGCCGCCGCCGAGCTCGAGGCCGTCACCCCCGAGCAGGCCGGCGCCCACCCGACCTGGTCGATGGGCCCGATGAACACCCTGAACTCGGCGTCGCTGGTCAATAAGGGGCTCGAACTCATCGAGACCCACCTGCTGTTCGGCATCCCGTACGACCGCATCGAGGTCGTGGTGCACCCCCAGTCGATCGTGCATTCGATGGTCACGTTCGTCGACGGCTCGACGATCGCCCAGGCCAGCCCCCCGGACATGAAGCTGCCGATTTCGCTGGCGTTGGGCTGGCCCCGGCGGGTCGGCGGCGCCGCGCCCGCCTGCGATTTCACCACCGCTTCGACCTGGGAATTCGAGCCGCTGGACAGCGACGTTTTCCCGGCCGTCGAGCTGGCCCGGCACGCCGGGGTGACCGGCGGCTGCATGACCGCCGTCTACAACGCGGCCAACGAAGAGGCCGCGGAGGCGTTCCTCGACGGCCGGATCGGCTTCCCCGCGATCGTGCGAACGATCGCCGACGTGCTACACGCCGCGGACCAATGGGCCCCCCACTTGGGCGAGGCACCCGCTACCGTGGATGACGTACTAGACGCGCAGCGCTGGGCACGTGAGCGAGCGCAGCGCGCAGTCAGAAAGGTCCTAGCAGCCCGATGATGTTCGCAATCGGCATTGCGCTGTTCGCGCTCGCCATCCTGATCTCGGTGGCCCTGCACGAATGCGGCCACATGTGGGTGGCGCGCGCCACCGGCATGAAGGTGCGCCGGTTTTTCGTCGGCTTCGGCCCCACCTTGTGGTCGACGCGGCGCGGCGAAACCCAGTACGGCGTCAAGGCCGCTCCGCTGGGCGGCTTCTGCGACATCGCCGGCATGACCCCGGTCGAGGATCTCGCACCCGACGAAGCCGACCGCGCCATGTACAAGCAGGCGACCTGGAAGCGTGTCGCGGTGCTGTTCGCCGGCCCGGGCATGAACTTCGTCATCTGCATGGTGCTGATCTACGGCATCGCACTGGTGTGGGGGCTGCCGAACCTGCACCCGCCCACCCGGGCCGTCGTCGGCGAAACCGCTTGTGTCGCACCGGAAACGGCGCCGGGCAAGATCGGCGCCTGCACCGGGCCCGGACCGGCGGCGCTGGCCGGCATTCGCGCCGGCGACGTCGTCGTCAAGGTCGGCGACACCCCGGTGGCCAACTTCGAGGACATGGCCGCCGCGGTGCGGAAATTGCACGGCACCGTTCCGGTCGTCGTCGACCGTGGCGGCACCACGATTACCACCTACGTCGACGTGACGCCCACCCAACGCTTCTTGACCAACGGGCAGGGCGGTCAACCTCAGGCGTCGACGGTGGGCGCGATCGGGGTGGGCGCCGTCAAGTCCGCGCCCATGCACTACGGAGTGATCTCCGCGATCCCCGCCACCTTCACCTTCACCGGCGACCTGACCGTAGAGGTCGGCAAGGCGCTGGCCGCGATACCCACGAAGGTCGGTGCGCTGGTGCACGCCATCGGCGGCGGACAGCGTGACCCGCAGACACCGATGAGCGTCGTGGGTGCCAGCATCGTCGGCGGCGACACCGTCGACCACGGGCTGTGGGTGGCGTTCTGGTTCTTCCTGGCTCAGCTGAACCTCATCCTGGGCGCAATCAACCTGGTGCCACTGCTGCCCTTCGATGGCGGCCACATCGCGATCGCAGTGTTCGAAAAGATCCGCAACAGCATCCGATCCGCCCGCGGCATGGTCGCGGCCGCGCCGGTGAACTATCTCAAGCTGATGCCGGCGACATACGTGGTCCTGGTGTTCGTGGTCGGCTACATGCTGCTGACGGTGACGGCCGATGTCGTGAACCCGATCCGGATCTTCCAGTAGAGAGAAGGCATACAAGTGACCGTTGGCCTGGGCATGCCGGACGCGCCGGCGCCCACGCTCGCCCCCCGGCGCAAGACGCGGCAACTGATGGTGGGCGACGTCGGGGTCGGCAGTGACAATCCGATTTCGGTGCAGTCGATGTGCACCACCAAGACGCATGACGTCAACACCACCCTGCAGCAGATCGCCGAGTTGACCGCGGCGGGCTGCGACATCGTCAGGGTGGCGTGCCCGCGTCAAGAGGATGCCGACGCGCTGGCCGAGATCGCGCGGCACAGCCAGATCCCGGTGATCGCCGACATCCACTTCCAGCCGAAGTACATCTTCGCCGCCATCGACGCGGGATGTGCCGCGGTGCGGGTAAACCCGGGCAATATCAAGGAATTCGACGGCCGGGTGGGCGAGGTCGCCAAGGCCGCCGGCGCGGCGGGCATCCCGATCCGCATCGGGGTCAACGCCGGCTCGCTGGACAAGCGGTTCATGGAGAAGTACGGCAAGGCCACGCCCGAGGCGCTGGTCGAGTCGGCGTTGTGGGAGGCCTCCCTGTTCGAGGAGCACGGTTTCGGCGACATCAAGATCAGCGTCAAGCACAACGACCCGGTCGTGATGGTCGCCGCGTACGAGCAGCTGGCCGCGCAATGCGACTATCCGCTGCACCTCGGCGTCACCGAGGCCGGCCCCGCCTTCCAGGGCACCATCAAGTCCGCGGTCGCCTTCGGCGCGCTGCTGTCGCGGGGCATCGGCGACACCATCCGGGTGTCGCTGTCGGCGCCGCCGGTGGAAGAAGTCAAGGTCGGCATCCAGATTCTCGAGTCGCTGAACCTGCGGCCGCGTTCGCTGGAGATCGTGTCGTGCCCGTCGTGCGGTCGCGCGCAGGTCGACGTCTACACCCTGGCCAACGAAGTCACCGCCGGTTTGGACGGTCTCGACGTACCGCTGCGGGTCGCCGTGATGGGCTGTGTCGTCAACGGCCCGGGGGAGGCCCGCGAAGCCGACCTCGGCGTCGCGTCGGGAAATGGCAAGGGCCAGATCTTCGTTCGCGGCGAAGTCATCAAGACCGTGCCCGAAGCGCAGATCGTCGAGACGCTGATCGAAGAGGCCATGCGGCTCGCGTCCGAGAACAACAGCGATCACGGACCGGACACAACCGCGAGCGGTTCGCCTATTGTGACCGTAAGCTGATAGGGGCCTTTACCGGCCTTCGGTCCGCACCACAGAGAGTTCGCCAGATGTCGGCTCCGCCCATCTTTCGCCTCATCGGCGACCGGCGGGTGTCCGTGGTGCGTGACGCCGCCGCAGTGTGGCGGGTCTTCGAAGAGGACCCGGTCGGGTCGTGCATGGTCGCGGCGCGCGTGGCGGATCACGGCATCGACCCCAACTCGATAGGTGGCGAGCTGTGGACCCGCCGCGGCGTCGAGGAGTCGCTGTGCTTCGCCGGGGCCAACCTGATCCCGCTGCGCGGCGGACCGGCCGACCTCGCAGCGTTCGCCGACGAGGCGATGAGCGGGACGCGGCGGTGTTCGTCGCTGGTCGGCAGGGCCGGCCTGGTGATGCCGATGTGGGAGCGGCTCGAGTCGGCATGGGGTCCCGCGCGGGATGTGCGCGACCACCAACCGCTGATGGCCTTGACAACGCACCCGAGCTGCGAGATCGACACCGAGGTGCGCCAGGTCCGCCCGGAGGAGCTGGACGCGTATCTGGTGGCGGCCGTCGACATGTTCATCGGCGAAGTGGGCGTCGACCCGCGGCTCGGTGACGGCGGTCGCGGCTACCGCCGTCGGGTGGCGAGCCTGATCGCGGCGGGACGCGCGTGGGCCCGCTTCGAGCACGGGGAGGTCGTCTTCAAGGCCGAAGTGGGATCGCAGTCCCCGGGGGTCGGCCAGATTCAGGGGGTGTGGGTGCACCCGGAGTGGCGCGGCCTGGGGATAGGCACCGCCGGCACCGCGATGGTGGCCGCCGTGATCGTCGGCGGCGGGCGGATCGCCAGCCTCTACGTGAACAACTTCAACGCGGTGGCCCGTGCCGCCTACGCCAGGGTGGGGTTCGCCGAGGTCGGCACCTTCGCGACCGTGCTGCTGGACTAGCTGTATGCGAGCGTGCGGCTGGCCGCACGCTCGGCACCCAACGTGCGGCTGGCCGCACATTCGATGGCAGGGGGCTGGCGCCGAGCGGCCCGTAACGGTTGGGTCTCGGTGTGTCGGCGCCGGTGTGGAGGCCGTCGCTTTAACATCTGTACCGATGGCAACAAAAACCACACTGACATCATTGGTTGCAGGCGTGCTGCTCGTCGCGGTGATCGCCACGTCCGGATGCACCCCGCGGCCCGACGGCCCGGGCCCGGCCGCCGAGAAGTTCTTCCGCGCGCTGTCCATCGGCGACACCGCGTCGGCCGCCCAGCTCAGCGACAACCCCAACGAAGCCCGCGAGGCGCTGAACGCCGCGTGGGCCGGGCTGCAGGCGACGCACCTGGACGCGCAGGTGCTGTCCTCGAAGTACGCCGAGGACACCGGCACGGTCGACTACCGGTTCACCTGGCACCTGCCCAAGAATCGCAGCTGGGCGTACGACGGCCAGCTGAAAATGGCTCGCGACGAAGGTCGCTGGGAGGTTCGCTGGGCCGCCAACGGGCTGCATCCCAAGCTGGGTGAGCATCAGACGTTCGCCTTGCGCGCCGATGCGCCGCGGCGCGCGTCGGTGAACGAACTCGGCGGCAGCGACGTGCTGGCGCCGGGCTACCTGTACCACTACACGCTGGACGCCACCCAGGCCGGCCCCGGCCTCATCGGCACGGCGCACGCGATCGTCGATGTGCTACGGCCCCTGAACAATTCGCTGACCGACCCGCAGTTGCTGGCCGAGCAAGCCAGCTCGGCGACCCAGCCGGTCGACCTGGTGACGCTGCAGCCCGCCGACAACGACAAGATCTTCCCGCTGATCGGCAAGCTGCCCGGAATCGTGATCACGCCGCAGGCCGACATGCTGCCCACCGACCCGCATTTCGCGCCGGCCGTGATCAGCCAGGTGAAGAAGGCGGTCATCGACCAGCTTGACGGGCAGGCGGGCTGGCGGGTGGTCAGCGTCAACCAGAACAATGTCGACGTCGCCGTGCTGCACGAGGTCGAAGGCACGCCGGCGCCGTCGGTGTCGATCACCCTGGACCGGGCGGTGCAGAACGCGGCCCAGCACGCGGTCGACACCCGCGGCGGCAAAGCGATGATGGTCGTAATCAAGCCGTCGACGGGGGAGATCCTCGCGATCGCGCAGAACGGCGCGGCCGACGCCGACGGCCTGATCGCCACCACCGGCCTGTTCCCGCCCGGGTCGACATTCAAGATGGTCACCGCCGGGGCGGCCATCGAGCGCGACATGGCCACCCCCAACACGATGCTGGGCTGCCCCGGCCGCATCGATATCGGGCACCGCACCATCCCCAACTACGGCGGCTTCGATCTCGGCGTGGTGCCGATGTCGCGAGCATTCGCCAGTTCCTGCAACACCACGTTCGCCGAGCTGAGCAGCAGGATGCCGCCCCGGGGCCTGACGCAGGCGGCCACCCGCTACGGGATCGGGCTCGACTATCAGGTGGACGGCATCACCACGGTCACCGGGTCGGTGCCGCCGACGGTGGACCTGGCCGAGCGCACCGAGGACGGGTTCGGCCAGGGCAAGGTGCTGGCCAGTCCATTCGGTATGGCCCTGGTGGCGGCCACGGTCGCCGCCGGCAAGACGCCCGTGCCGCAGCTGATTGCCGGGCGGCAGACGGCGGTCGACGGCGACAACACCCCGATCAGCCCGAAGATGGTCGACGCGCTGCGGCCCATGATGCGGCTGGTGGTGACCAACGGGACCGCCAAGGAGATCGCCGGCTGTTGCGGCGAGGTGTACGGCAAGACCGGTGAAGCCGAATTTCCGGGCGGATCGCATTCCTGGTTCGCCGGGTACCGTGGCGATCTGGCGTTCGCCTCGCTGATCGTCGGGGGCGGCAGCTCCGAATACGCGGTCCGGATGACCAAGGTGATGTTCGAGTCGCTGCCGCGGGACTTCCTCGCCTAATCCAATGGTGGCGACCCACTGCGCCCGGCTACGCCGCGCTTGCGATCGCCACCCGCGCCGGGTCCGCGCCGCCGCAACAGCGGTAAATTGCGAACATGACGGATACCGGCCCCGACACGGTCACGTTGCGCGTGTCCGACGCCGACCGCAACGGCACCATGCGGCGCCTGCACAACGCCGTCGCGCTCGGGCTGATCGACATCGGCGAGTTCGAGCAGCGCTCGTCGCGGGTGTCCTATGCGCGCACCCAGCATGAGCTCGACGAGCTGGTCGGCGACCTGCCCGGGCCGGGTGCCATCGTCACCTCCGCGGCCGACCGGGTGGAGCTGCGGGGCTGGGCCGGTTCCCTGAAGCGCCACGGCGAATGGATGGTGCCCACCCGCCTGGCGCTGGTGCGCCGCCTGGGATCGATCGACCTCGACCTCACCCGGGCCCGGTTCGCCGGGCCGGTGGTGGTCATCGAACTCGACATGAAGTTCGGCTCCCTGGACCTGCGGCTGCCCGACGGCGCCAGCGCCTCGATCGACGACGTCGAGGTCTACGTGGGCAGCGCCGCCGACCGGCGCAGGGACGCGCCGGCCGAGGGGTCGCCGCACGTGGTGCTGACCGGCCGGGTGACATGCGGGTCGGTGATCATCCGCGGACCGCGCCGTTCCCTGCTGCGGCGTCGCTAGCGAGCCGAATTCGCCGAGCCTGCTTATTTGCCGGCGGCTCGTTGAAACGCAACGCCGAATGAGCATCGTTAAGCTGGCTGCATGCCTGCTCGCACCGCGCTTTCCCCCGGAGTGTTGTCCCCGACGCTGCCGGTGCCCAACCGCATCCCGCGTCCGGAGTACGTCGGTAAGGCGACCGCCAAGGAGGGCACCGAGCCGTGGGTGCAGACGCCGGAAGTCATCGAGAAGATGCGCGTCGCGGGCCGGATCGCGGCCGGCGCGCTCGCCGAGGCGGGTAAGGCGGTCGCGCCCGGGGTGACGACCGACGAGCTGGACCGCATCGCGCACGAGTACATGGTCGACAACGGCGCCTACCCATCGACTCTGGGCTACAAGGGATTCCCGAAGTCGTGCTGCACGTCGCTCAACGAGGTCATCTGCCACGGCATCCCCGACTCGACCGTGATCGCCGACGGCGACATCGTCAACATCGATGTCACCGCCTACATCGACGGTGTGCACGGCGACACCAACGCGACGTTCCTGGCCGGCGACGTCTCCGAGGAGCACCGGCTGCTCGTCGAGCGCACCAAGGAGGCGACGATGCGGGCGATCAACGCCGTCAAGCCGGGGCGCGCGCTGTCGGTTGTCGGCCGTGTCATCGAGGCCTACGCAAATCGGTTCGGGTACAACGTGGTTCGCGACTTCACCGGGCATGGCATCGGCACCACGTTTCACAACGGCCTGGTGGTGCTGCACTACGACCAACCCTCGATCACGACGGAAATCCAGCAGGGCATGACGTTCACGATCGAACCGATGATCAACCTCGGCGGCCTGGACTACGAGATCTGGGACGACGGCTGGACGGTGGTCACCAAGGACCGCAAGTGGACCGCGCAGTTCGAGCACACTCTGCTGGTCACCGACACCGGCGCCGAAATCCTGACCCAGGTGTAAGGACCCGTTGAACGGCGCGCTGCTCGTCGCGGGCACCAGCTCCGACGCCGGGAAATCCGTGGTGGTCGCGGGCCTGTGCCGGCTGCTGGCGGGCAAGGGCATCCGGGTCGCGCCGTTCAAGGCGCAGAACATGTCCAACAACTCGGTCGTCACCGTCGAGGGCGGCGAGATCGGCCGGGCTCAGGCGATCCAGGCGCAGGCGGCGGGGCTGGAGCCCAGCGTGCGGTTCAACCCGATCCTGCTCAAACCGGGCGGCGACCGCACGTCGCAGCTGGTGATCCGCGGGCAGGTGGCCGAATCCGTCAGCGCGGCCGGCTACATCGAGCATCGCGACCGGCTCGCCGGCATCGTGCTCGACGAATTGTCCTGCCTGCACGACGAATTCGACGCGGTGATCTGCGAGGGCGCCGGTTCGCCGGCCGAAATTAACCTGCGCACAACGGATTTGGCCAACATGGGCCTGGCCAGGGCCGCGAACCTGCCGGTGATCCTGGTCGGCGACATCGACCGCGGCGGGTTGCTGGCCCATCTGTTCGGCACGGTCGCCGTGCTCGAACCGGACGACCAGGCGCTGATCGCCGGGTTCGTGGTCAACAAATTCGGCGGCGACCCGGCGCTGCTGGAACCCGGGCTGCGGCAGCTGCTGGCCCTGACCGGCCGCCCGACCTACGGGGTGCTGCCCTACACCGACGAGCTCTGGCTCGACGCCGAGGACTCGCTGTCGGTGGTCGCCCATCGCGTCGTCGGCACGCCGGCGCCGCCCCACGGCGGCCAGTGGCTGCGGGTGGCCGCGGTCCGGCTGCCTCGGATCTCCAACTCCACCGACGTCGAGGCGCTGGCGTGCGAGCCCGGCGTGCTGGTGCGCTGGGTCACCGACCCGGCCGACCTGGCGGACACCGACCTGATCGTGCTGCCGGGCAGCAAGGCCACCGTCGCGGACCTAACCTGGCTGCACGATCGGGGACTGGCCGCCGCGATCACCCGCCACGCCGGGGCCGGCAAGCCGGTGCTGGGCATCTGCGGCGGCCTGCAGATGCTGTGCCGGTGCATCGAGGACGCGGTGGAGTCCGGTGCCGGGGAGGTCGCCGGGCTGGGGCTGCTGGACGCCGACGTCGCGTTCGCCCCGACCAAGACGCTGCGCCGCTGGCAACGGCCGCTGACCGGATACGAGATTCATCACGGGCGGCTGTCCCGGTGCGCCGAGGACGCGTGGTTCGCGCAAGACGGCGAACCGCAGGGCATCGTGCGCGGCGCGGTCTTCGGCACGCACTGGCACGGCCTGCTCGACAACGACGACTTCCGGCGCGCGTGGCTTACCCGCGTCGCCGACGCGGCCGGCCGCGGCGGATTCGCGGTCTGCCCCGACACCGACGTCACCGCACGCCGCGACGCCCAACTGGATCTGATCGCCGGGCTGCTGGCATCGCATCTCGACGTCGATGCCGTCCTCAGCCTGCTCGACGGCCCCCCGCCGAGACGACCGCACATCGCAAGCGCATTGCGGCCGTAGCGCCGTACAAGCCTCGCGCATACCGGCCGATTCCCTGTAGCGTGCGGGAGTGCCCTCGATGATGACCACACTCGACGGGTTTCCCGTTCCTGTTGGCGTAGCCGGTCCCGACAAGGGCGTCGTCGTCGTCATACTCGGCGACGCACAGCGGGCGCCCGCCGCGTATGACGCCGTGTGCGAGCGCCTGCACACCGCTTCGCTGCGCACGGTCGTCGTCGGCCTCGATCCTCGGCTGACGCCCAAGTCGGTGGTCGGCATCCTCGACGCGCTGGGCATCGGGTGGGCCGTGGTGGTCGGCGACCGCGCCGGTGCCGACCTGGCTTGGGAACTCGCGGCGACCAAGTTGGGCCGGTTCACCGGTCTGGTCGTCATCGACCGTGGGCATCCGCGGGTGCCCGACCCCAGCGGAGTCATTCGCGACGAACACTGCCCGCCGGTGGAGATCGGCACCACCGTTCTGGTCAGCTCCCCTGGCGGGCGGTCGGTGGCCCGCAACAGCCAGCGCTTCGTGTACGCCGAATACCGCACCGTGGATCTGCTCGGGCGGCGCAACGCGCAGGAGTCGACCGCGCAGTTGGCCGCCGAGATCGTGTTGCGCGCCAGCACCTGGTAGCCGGTCCGGACTCGCGCATGTTGTCCTTGGCCGCGCTGGACCAACTGGTCGGGATCGATGAGGTGGACACCGTCATCGTGGCCTTCACCGACATGCAGGGCCGGCTCGTCGGCAAGCGGATCTCGGCCCGGCTCTTTCTCGACGAGGTCGCCGCCCACGGCGCCGAGTGCTGCAGCTACCTGCTGGCCGTCGACGTCGAAATGAACACCGTGCCCGGTTACGCGATGTCGAGCTGGGACACCGGTTACGGCGACATGGTGATGATGCCCGACCTGACCACACTGCGGCTGGTGCCCTGGCTGCCCGCCACGGCGCTGGTCCTCGCGGACCTGTGTTGGGCAGACGGCGGCGCGGTCGCCGCCTCGCCGCGCGCCGTGCTGCGCCGTCAGCTGGACCGGCTGGGAAAGCGCGGACTGGCCGCGGACGTCGCGACCGAGCTGGAGTTCATCGTGTTCGACCAGTCGTATCGCGAGGCCTGGGCCGGCGGCTACCGCGGGCTGACCCCGGCCAGCGATTACAACATCGACTACTCGATATTGGCCTCATCGCGGATGGAGCCGCTGCTGCACGACATTCGGTCGGGCATGCAGGGGGCGGGCCTGCGGTTCGAGGCCGTCAAAGGCGAATGCAACAAGGGACAGCAGGAGATCGGCTTCCGCTACGACGAGGCGCTGGTGACCTGCGACAACCACGCCGTCTACAAGAACGGCGCCAAGGAAATCGCCGACCAGCATTCCCAGAGCCTGACGTTCATGGCGAAATACGATGAGCGCGAAGGCAATAGCTGTCACATCCACCTCTCGTTGCGAGCCGACGACGGCCCTGAAAAAGGTAAAGCGGTGTTCGCCGACGAATCCGGGCCGCACGGCATGTCGTCGACGTTTCGCAGTTTCGTCGCCGGCCAGTTGGCCACGCTGCGCGAACTCACCCTGTTCTTCGCCCCGAACATCAATTCCTACAAGCGATTTGCCGACGGCAGTTTCGCGCCCACCGCGCTGGCGTGGGGGCTGGACAACCGCACCTGCGCGCTGCGGGTCGTCGGGCACGGCCGCAACATCCGGGTCGAATGCCGGGTCGCGGGCGGCGACGTCAACCAATACCTCGCGGTGGCGGCGCTGATAGCCGGTGGGCTGTCCGGCATCGAGCGAGGGCTGGAGCTTCCCGATCCGTGCGCGGGCAACGCCTACGAGGACCAGGCCCTGCACCGGCTGCCCGTGACGCTGGCCGAGGCCGCCGCGTTGTTCGAGGCCTCGGCGCTGGCGCGCGAGGCGTTCGGCGACGAAGTGGTGACGCACTACCTCAACAACGCCCGCGTGGAGGTGGCGGCGTTCAACGCGGCGGTCACCGACTGGGAGAGGGTGCGCGGTTTTGAACGCCTCTAAGCGACCCGCCTCCAGGCGACCGGTGGTGGGCCTGACCACCTACCTGGAGCGGGTGCAGGCGGGAATCTGGGACGTTCCGGCCGGCTATCTGCCCGCGGACTACTTTCAGGGCGTCATCGATGCGGGAGGCGTCGCGGTGTTGCTGCCGCCGCAGCCGGCCGACGGCGACGCCGTGAGCGCGGCGCTGGACAGCCTGGACGCCTTGGTGATCACCGGGGGCTACGATCTCGACCCCGCCGCCTACGGCCAGCCGCCGCATCCGACCACCGACCCGCCGCGCAGCGTGCGCGACGCTTGGGAGCTCGCGCTGTTGCGGGGCGCGCTGGACCGACGGCTCCCGGTGCTGGGCATCTGCCGCGGCGCGCAGGTGCTCAACGTCGCGTTCGGCGGCACGCTGCACCAGCACCTGCCCGACGTGCTCGGCCATTCCCGGCATCGGGCCGGCAACGCCGTGTTCACCACGCTGCCGGTGCGGACCGTGCCGGGGACTCGGCTGGCCGCGCTGATGGGGGAGTCCACCGACGCGTCGTGTTATCACCATCAAGCCATCGACAAGGTGGGTGATCCCCTGGTGGTCAGCGCGTGGGACGCCGACGGTGTCGTCGAGGGGTTGGAGTTGCCCGGCGATCACTTCGTCCTCGCGGTGCAGTGGCATCCGGAGCAGACCCTGGGCGACCTGCGGCTGTTCAAGGCGGTCGTCGACGCCGCGCGGTCCTACGCGGACGGCCGATGACGCAACTGATCAACCCCGCCACCGAGGAAGTGCTGCGCTCGGTGCAGCACGCCGATGCGGCTGCGGTCGACGACGCGGTGGGCCGGGCGCGGGGGGCCCAGCGGCGGTGGGCGCGGCTGTCGCCGGCGGAACGGGCGGCCGGCCTGCGCGCCTTCGCCGCGGCGGTCGACGCCCATCTCGACGAGCTGGCCGCGCTCGAGGTCGCCAATTCCGGTCACCCCATCGCGTCGGCCGAATGGGAAGCCGCCCATGTCCGCGACGTGTTGACGTACTATGCCGCCAGCCCGGAGCGGTTGTCCGGCAAGCAGATTCCCGTGGCCGGAGGGCTCGACGTCACCTTCAACGAACCGCTGGGCGTCGTCGGGGTGATCACGCCGTGGAACTTCCCGATGATGATCGCGTCCTGGGGCATCGCGCCGGCGTTGGCCGCGGGCAACGCCGTTCTGGTCAAACCCGCGGAGTGGACGCCGCTGACGACGATCCGGCTCGGTGAGCTGGCGGTGGAGGCCGGGTTGGACGAAGACCTGCTGCAGGTGCTGCCGGGAAAGGGCGCGGTGGTCGGGGAGCGGTTCGTCACTCATCCCGACATTCGCAAGATCGTGTTCACCGGGTCCACCGAGGTCGGCAAAAGAGTGATGGCCGCCGCGGCCGCCCACGTCAAGCGGGTGACGCTGGAACTCGGTGGGAAAAGCGCGAACATTGTCTTCGCCGACTGCGACCTGGAGCGCGCCGCGGCGACCGCGCCGGCCGGGGTGTTCGACAACGCCGGCCAGGACTGCTGTGCCCGCAGCCGAATCCTGGTGCAGCGCAGCATTTATGACCGGTTCATGGAGCTGCTCGAGCCCGCCGTGCAAGGCGTGGTGGTCGGGGACCCGACCTCCCGCGACACCGAGATGGGCCCGCTGGTGTCGGCGGCGCACCGCGACAAGGTCGCCTCCTATGTCCCCGACGACGCCCCCGTCGCTTTTCGTGGCAGCGCGCCCACTGGGCGCGGATTCTGGTTTCCGCCAACGGTTCTGACCCCGCGGCGCACCGACCGCAGCGTCACCGACGAGATCTTCGGCCCGGTCGTCACCGTGCAGGCTTTCGACGACGAGCACGACGCCATCGCGCTGGCCAACGACACGGCATACGGCCTGTCGGGATCGATCTGGACCGACGACCTGTCCCGCGCGCTGCGCGTGTCGCGCGCGGTCGAATCCGGCAACCTGTCGGTGAATTCGCACTCGTCGGTGCGGTACAACACCCCGTTCGGCGGATTCAAGCAGTCGGGGCTGGGGCGCGAGCTCGGCCCGGACGCGCCGCTGCACTTCACCGAAACCAAAAACGTATTCATCGCGATCAAGGAGGAGAGCTGATGGACCTGACCCGACGGCTGGCGGGCCGGGTCGCAGTCATCACGGGCGGTGGCGGCGGGATCGGCCTGGCCGCGGCGCGCCGGATGCACGCCGAGGGCGCGACCATCGTCGTGGGCGACGTCGACCGCGACGCCGGCGCCGCTGCCGCCGAGGAGGTTTCGGGTTTGTTTGTGGCCGTTGACGTTTCCGACGAGGACGACGTCAACGCGCTGTTCGACACCGCGGCGGCGACCTACGGCTCGGTCGACATCGCGTTCAACAACGCGGGCATCTCGCCGCCCGAGGACGACCTGATCGAGAACACCGAGCTGCCGGCGTGGCAACGAGTCCAAGACGTCAACCTCAAATCGGTGTACCTGTGCTGCCGGGCGGCGTTGCGCCACATGGTGCCCGCGGGCAGCGGTTCGATCATCAACACCGCGTCGTTCGTCGCGGTGCTGGGCTCGGCGACTTCGCAGATCTCCTATACCGCCTCCAAGGGCGGGGTGCTGGCGATGTCGCGGGAGCTGGGCGTGCAATTCGCCCGGCAGGGCATCCGCGTCAACGCGCTGTGCCCGGGACCGGTCAACACCCCGCTGCTGGCCGAGCTTTTCGCCAAGGATCCCGACCGCGCCGCGCGCCGGCTGGTGCACGTGCCGCTGGGCCGCTTCGCCGAACCCGACGAAATCGCTTCCGCGGTAGCGTTTTTGGCCAGTGACGACGCGTCGTTCATCACCGCGTCGACGTTCTTGGTCGACGGCGGCATCAGCTCGGCCTACGTCACGCCGCTCTAGGCGGGGTCGATGAGCTCGTTGAAATCGGCCACGGAACCAATGCCCTCGACATAGCCGAAGGAGCCTTGCTCCAGCACCTCACGCGCGGCTCGAACGACGGCGCTCAGTCCGGCGCGGCAAAACGAGGTGCCGATGCTCACCCTGCGCACCCCGAAGTCCTTGAGCTGGGCCAGGGTGAATCGGGTCGACCCGAAGCCGGCCACGTAGTTCAACGGTTTCGTGACGCTGCTGCACGCCGCGCGGAGCGCCGATTCGTCGGGCAGGCCCGGCGCGTACAACACGTCGGCGCCGGCGGCCTCGAATGCCCGCAGCCTCGACAGAGTGTCGTCGAGGTCGGGACGGCCCCGGATGAAGTTCTCCGAACGAGCGGTCAACGTAAAGGGATAGGGCAGCGCGCGGGCGGCCTCCGCGGCGGCCTGTATTCGTTCGATCGCCAGTTCTCGGGGGAAGATGGGCTCGTCAGGGTCGTATGTCGCGTCTTCGATGGACGCCCCGGCCAGGCCGATCTCTCCCGCCAGCCGGACCGTCTCCGCCACCGTCTCGGGCGATTCCCCGAAGCCGTTCTCCAGATCCGCGGTCACGGGCAGGGGTGTCGCATCGACGATCGTGCGCACGTGCTCGAGCGTCTCGTCCCGGCTGACCGCGCCGTCGCCGTCGCGCCGTCCCAACGAGAACGCGAGGCCGGCACTGGTCGTCGCCAGCGCGTGGAATCCGAGGTTGGCGAACAATCGAGCGGTGCCGATGTCCCAGGGATTCGGGAGCACGAGCACCTCGTCGCCGGTGTGCAGTTGTCGGAATCGTTTGCCGCGCTCGGTGCTATCCATTCCTACGGTCTAGCACTGGCCACCGACAGCTAGTCGGTTGTGAAGGTGATCAGCGGAATCGCCGTTTCGGCCTGTGTTGGGCCGCCGTGAAAACCGATGAGGCGTGCCGTTTCCAGCGGCTCGTGCCCGGTGGCCAGCACCGCGGTATTGCCGGTGCAGACGACGACGACGTCGCCGATTCGCGGCAGGTGCGCCGGGTTGACCGGGCCGAACATCCCCGTCGCCACCGCCTCCTCGCGGCTGTACACCTGGGCCCAGCTATCCAGCACTTCGCACCAGGCGGACCGCACGTCGTCCGCCGCGCCCGGCTCGGTGTGCAGGTAGCGCACCCGCGGCTCGCCGGCGACAACCCGCACCCCCTCGCCCAGCCGCGGATCGGTGTCGAGGTCGACACGCGCTTCCGGCGGGACGTTGAGGCCGCCGTGGTCGGCGGTCACCAGCAGCGCCGCGTCGGGGGGCAGCGTCTCGACCAGGCGGGTCAGCAGCGCGTCGACACGCACGGCCGCCTCGTGCCATTGGGGCGAGCCGATGCCGAACACGTGGGCCGCCGTGTCCAGGTCGGCGGTGTAGCCGTAGACCAGCCCGGGCGCCGCCGCCAGTTCGTCGCCCAGCCGCCCGGCGCAGTCGTCGGACGGCTGTGTCGGCCGGAAATCGGCGCCGCCGTACGCGGCGTCGGTCAGGCCGCTGCCCAGGAACGGCGCCGGCAGCACCGCGCGGGCGCTGACGCCGGATCGTCGCAGCCGCTCGAACCAGGTCGGCAGCGGCTGCCATTCGGTGTGCGGCGGGTCGTCGCGCCAGCGGATGTGGTTGAGCACCCGATCCGTGCCCGGGACGTTGAGTGTGAAGCCCAGGATGCCGTGTTCGCCCGGCTGCGCGCCGGTGCCGAGCGATACCAGGCTGCTCGGCGTGGTCGACGGGAAGGTGCACGCGAGCTCGCTCAGCCGTCCGGCGCCGCCGGCGACTACCGAGGCGAGCAGCGGTGCACTGCGGGCCAAGTCGGGTAGCAGGTGCCATCCCATCCCGTCCACCAGCAGGAGCGCCACGCGATCGACGGGGCCGACGGATTCGGCGAGACCCAACCGGTCGATCCCCTCTGGCACCCCGAGCACTGCGGCCGCGGCGGGCATGACGTCGCAGATCGAACCGGGCACGTTTACACCCATTTCTCTATGCCCACTTCTCTTCGAGGCGGCCGTAGCGCCAGACGAGCACGGCGCCGACCCAGGTGAGCACGAACATGCCGACGACGACGAAGCCGACGGTGTTGAGGTCGAGGCTGCCCAGCCATTCCCAGAACGGGCCCCGCCAGCCCAGCTGGCCCGCGAACAGGCCGAGCAGTTCGATGCTGCCGATCAGCAGCGCGACAGCGACCGACAGCCCGGTGACGGTGATGTTGTAGTAGATCTTGCGCGCCGGTCGCGAAAAGGCCCAGCCGTAGGCGAAGTTCATGAACGAGCCGTCGAGGGTGTCCAGCAGGCACATGCCGGCGGTGAACAACACTGGCAGGCACAGGATGGCATACCAGGGCAGTCCGGCGGCCGCGCTGGTGCCCGCCAGCACCAGCAGTGCGATCTCGGTGGCGGTGTCGAACCCGAGGCCGAACAACAATCCGACCGGGTACATGTGCGAGGACTTCGTGATGGACTTGGTGAAGCGGCCCAGCAGCCGGTTGAGCAGCCCGCGGTTCTGCAAATGCCGTTCCAGTTCCGCTTCGATCTTCTGTGGGCCGCTTTCGGGGCCGTAGTCCCCGCGGCGCAACCGCGCGAACACCCGCACGATGCCGACCAGCACGACGACGTTGAGTATCGCGATCAGATACAGGAATACGCCCGAGACGCCTGTGCCGATCAGCCCGGTGTAGTGGTGCAGCGCCGAGGAATCATCCTCGACCGGCCCCGCGACGGCCTGCACGCCGGTCGCCAACAGCAGCGCCAGCACGAACACCACCGTGGAGTGGCCCAGCGAGAAGAAGAATCCAACGGCAAGGGGGCGGCGTCCGTCGCTCATCAGCTTGCGGGTGGTGTTGTCGATCGCGGCAATGTGGTCGGCGTCGAAGGCGTGCCGCATGCCAAGGGTGTAGGCCGTAATCCCGACACCCATGCCGAATGCGTTGCCAAACGCTTTGCCGCCCACGCTGAGTCGCGCCGGATCAACGACGAACACCAGGGTGGCCCAGCCCACCAGATGCAGGGCGACGATCACCGCGAGCATCGATCCCAATCGCCACCACTCCGCGGGTGACAGGGCGCGGCGCACACTAGACCAGCGCGACATGTCGTCCTTCCGGCTCAGCACAGACCCAGTAGCGCGTTTTCGACCACCTCCGGCAGCGCGGGATGAATCCAGTACTGGCCGCGGGCCATTTCGGCGGCGGTGAGCCCGAAGCTCATCGCCTGGATCAGCGGCTGGATGATCGACGACGCCTGGTGGCCCATGATGTGCGCGCCCACGAGGCATCCGCTGTTGCGCTCGGCGACGAGTTTGACGATTCCCGTCGTGTCCTCCATCGCCCAGCCGTAGGCGACGTCGCTGTAGTTCTGCACCACGACCGACACGTCGAATCCGCGTGCGACCGCCTGGTTTTCGGTCAATCCAACGGATGCCAGCTGGGGGTCGGTGAACACCGCCGACGGCACGTAGCGGTGATCGGTGACGGCCATCGACTCGGTGTCGTCCCAGTCGCACAACAGGTTGCGCTGCACGACGCGGGCCTCGTGGTTGGCGACATGCTTGAGCTGATACGGCGACGAGACGTCGCCGAGAGCGAAAACCCCACGCGCGGAGGTCCGCTGGTATTCGTCGACCACCACCCGGCCGTTCTCGACGTCGACACCGGCCTGGCCGGCGTCCAGCAGATCGGCGTTGGACAACCGGCCGGTCGCCACCAGCAGCACGCCCGCGTTCAACCTGGAGCCGTCGTCGAGTTCCAGCTCAACTCCAGAACCTGGGCCGGAGCCGCGGTCGAAGGCGGCGACGACGTTGCGGTGCGTGCGCAGTTCCCATTTGCTCGAGGCGATGCGGGTGAATCTTTCGCACAGGGTGTCGTCGAGATGGCGCAGCATGGTGCCGCCCCGGATCACCAGCGTCACCCGCACACCGAGCGCGGAGAAGACGTGCGCGAATTCGGCTGCCACAAAGCCACTTCCGACGATCACGATGTGCTCGGGCAACTCAGGGATCCGCATCACGGTGTCGCTGGTGTGGTACCCGACGCCGGACGCGAGGATTGCGGGCGGCACGACGGGCCGCGAGCCCGCCGCGATCACCACCTGATCGGCGGCGAATTCCTCGCCAGCGTCCGTCCGCAACAGATAACGCCCGTCGGGCAGCACCGGGCCGAACCGGGTGTGCTGGTGGTACACGTCGACGTTGGGTGCGCTGCGGCGATAGTCCTCGCCGCTCATCGCGATCGGATCGATCCGTCCGAAGACGCGCGAGACGATGTCGTCCCAGCGCACCCGGTCGATGTGGGCGTCGATGCCGTAGCGCGCCGCGCCGCGGATCTCGTCGGCCACCCCGGCGGCGTAGACAAACATCTTCGTCGGGATGCACCCGACGTTCAGACACGTGCCACCGAAGGTGCCCTGCTCGCAGATCGCCGCGCGCTTGTTCGCATAGCGCTCATCGAGAATGCTGTTGCCCGAACCGGTTCCGATGATCGCGATGTCGTAAGTCTCCACGCTGTCATCCCTTTCCGGAAGACGCCTGCGCGCCGGTGTTTAAGTCGAGGTAGCGATCCAGCCACAGGTCCAATTGCCGGTAGGCGACTTGGCGCGGCTCCGGCAGCGACAAGAAGACGTCGTGTTTGGCGTCGGTCACCGGAACGATGGTGGTGCGGTTGCCGATGCAGCCCGCCCATCGCGCGATCTGGGTGACGTCGAGGACCGCGTCGCCGCGCTGCATTGCCGCCGCATCGTTGCCTTCGCGCACGCTGTGATCGGAGCGCAGGATCAGATTGGGCACACCGACGTCGAGCCCGCGATGCAGCCGCGCCTGGCCGCGGCGGACCGCGTGTAGCCATCCCAGGGTGATCGGGAAGCCGCCCAACGGTTTCCACGCCAGGTTGTAGTCGAACTCGCCGGCGTAGTCGCGGTGCAGGGTGGTGCCGTAGCCGCCTTCGGTGGGGGAACGGATCACGCCCTTGGCGCGCACTCGCGACAGGCCGGCTATCGCCGCGGAGGTGACGAACAACCGCAGGATCGCCGGGCCGTGCAGGTCCAGGAACGGGCTATTGAGAACCAGGCCGTGCACCAGGCCGCCGATGCCGGCGTGCGCCGCCGCGCCGCGCCGGCGCATCCGGTCCAGCCATAGCGGCAGGATGAGCCCGCCCAGCGAGTGCCCGTACACCAAGACCTTCGCCCGCTGATGCCGCTCGTTGATGACGGCCAGCGCCTGTTCGAGTTCGGCGTCGTAGGCGGCCAGGTCGGTGATGAAGTGCGGCGTCTGGCCCTCGCGATGCGAACGGCCGCACTTCTGCAGATCCAGCGCGTAGAACGCGAAACCCCGCTCGGCGAAGTGATCGGCCAGTTCGGTGTGGAAGAAGTAGTCGGTGTAGCCATGCACCGCGAGCACCGCGTGGTCGGCCCGGCCGGCCTGTGCCTCGGGGCCGCGCCGGATCAGGGTTGCGGCGATATCGCCCTCGCCGGCGGGATCGCGTCCCAGCGGGAGCGTGCGCTGCCAATACCCGGGCAGGACATCGGCCACCCAGCCAGTCACCCCGCCAGTCACGAGGCCAGCTTAAAGGTTTTGCTGGTGACGGGCGGGCCGCACGCGTCAGCGCCCGGATGGCGCCCGGGATAGCCTGGGACGGTGTCAGGCCTAGCCAGTATCGCGCGCACCGACGTCGCGCTGGTAGGCGCGGGGATCATGAGCGCCACGCTGGGTGCGTTGCTGCGGCGGCTGGAACCGGACTGGTCCATCACCTTGATCGAGCGGCTGGACGCCGTCGCCGCCGAAAGCAGTAGCCCGTGGAACAACGCGGGCACCGGTCATGCCGGGCTGTGCGAAATGAACTACACGCCACAGCGCGCCGACGGCTCCGTCGACATCACCAAAGCGGTGGCCGTCAACGAGCAATTCCAGGTGACCCGCCAGTTCTGGGCGTATGCCGTCGACAACGGCATGCTGGGCGACCCCGGCTTCGTCAACGTCGTCCCGCACGTGAGCTTCGTCCACGGCGCCGAGGGCGTGGACTACCTGCGCCGGCGTCAGCGGGCGCTGGCCGACAATCCGCTGTTCGCCGGCACGGAATTGATCACCGACGCGGCTGAGTTCGCCCGCCGGCTGCCGTTCATGGCCGCCAAGCGCGACTTCGCCGAGCCGATCGCGCTCAACTGGGCCGCCGCCGGCACCGACGTCGACTTCGGTGCGCTGGCGCGGCAGCTCATCGGCTTTTGCGTGCGGGGCGGCGCCACCGCCCTGTTCGGTCACGAGGTCCGCGACCTGCGCCGCCAATCCGACGGCAGCTGGACGCTGCTGGTTCGCAATCGCCGCACAGGCGAAAAACGCCGCTGCAAGGCCAAATTCGTGTTCGTCGGCGCCGGGGGCGACGCCCTGCCGCTGCTGCAGAAGTCGGGCATCAAGGAGGTGAAGGGCTTCGCCGGATTCCCCATCGGGGGCCGGTTCCTGCGCGCCGGCAACCCGACGCTCACCGCCGCGCACCAGGCCAAGGTGTACGGCGTTCCCGCGCCGGGGGCCCCGCCGCTGGGGGCGCTGCATCTGGACCTGCGGTTCGTCAACGGCAAGCCGTGGCTGGTGTTCGGGCCCTATGCCGGCTGGTCGCCGAAGTTCCTGAAGCACGGCCACTTCTCCGACCTGCCGCGGTCGATCAAGCCCGACAACGTGTTGTCGATGCTCGGTGTCGGCGTCACCCAACTGACGCTGATCAACTATCTGATCGGCCAGCTGCGGCTCTCCGGACCGGATCGGGTGCGCGCGCTGCGCGAATTCGCCCCCGGTGCCGTGGATTCGGACTGGGAGCTGACGACGGCGGGCCAGCGCGTGCAGGTGATCCGCCGCGACAGCCGCAGGGGCGGGGTGCTCGAGTTCGTCACCACCGTGCTGAGCGACGCCGACGGCACCATCGCGGGGCTGCTCGGGGGTTCGCCGGGCGCGTCCACGGCCGTGCCGGCCATGCTCGATGTGCTGTCGCGCTGCTTCGCCGGCCGGTACCGGTCGTGGCTGCCGACGCTGAAAGAGATGGTGCCGTCACTGGGGGTGGAGCTGTCCCGTGAGCCGGCGTTGTACGACGAGGTGTGGTCGTGGGGAACCAAGGTACTGCAGTTAGATTCCAGGGGGCGATCATGACGATGGCGCTGCGCCGTAGTTGGGCCAAAGACCTTGACGCTGCGACTCTTTACGAGTTGCTCAAGCTGCGGGTGGAGGTGTTCGTCGTCGAGCAGGCGATCCCGTATCCGGAGCTGGATGGGCGTGACCTGCTCGCCGAGACCCGGCACTTCTGGCTGGAGACACCCGACGGCGAGGTGATCTGTACGCTGCGGCTGATGGAGGAGCACGCCGGCGGCGAGAAGGCATTCCGGCTCGGCCGGCTGTGCACCAAGCGCGCGGCGCGGGGCCAGGGCCACACCACCCGGCTGCTGGCCGCCGCGCTGGCCGAGGTGGGTGACTACCCGTGCCGGATCAACGCGCAGACCTATCTCGCGGACATGTATGCCCAGCACGGATTCGTCTGCGACGGTGACGATTTCGTCGACGACGGGGTGCCGCACGTGCCGATGCTGCGGCCCGGCTGGCGTCCGGTGGCCCAGACATGAACTCAGGCATGAAGCCCTATCCGTTCAGTGCGATTGTCGGGCACGATCAGCTTCGGCTCGCGCTGTTGTTGTGCGCCGTGCGGCCAGAGATCGGCGGGGCGCTGATCCGCGGCGAGAAGGGCACCGCGAAGTCGACCGCGGTGCGCGGCCTTGCCGCGCTGCTGTCGGCCGCAACCGGGAGCGGCGATGCCGGCTCGGGGGCCGGACTGGTCGAAATGCCGCTCGGCGCAACGGAGGACCGGGTCATCGGTTCGCTTGATCTGCAGCGCGTGCTGCGCGACGGTGAGCACGCGTTCTCGCCGGGACTGCTGGCCCGCGCGCACGGTGGAGTGCTCTACGTCGACGAGGTCAACCTGCTGCACGATCACCTGGTCGACGTGCTGCTCGACGCCGCCGCGATGGGGCGGGTGCACATCGAACGCGACGGCATCTCCCATTCGCACGAGGCCCGTTTCGTGCTGATCGGCACGATGAATCCCGAGGAGGGCGAACTGCGTCCGCAACTGCTGGACCGGTTCGGTCTGACCGTCGACGTGCACGCCTCGCGTGACGTCGACGTGCGGGCGCAGGTCATCCGGCGGCGGATGGCGTATGAGGCCGACCCGGACGCGTTCGCCGGGCGCTATGCCGAGGCCGACGCGGAGCTGGCGCGCCGGATCGCTTCCGCGCGTGCGCTCGTCGACGACGTGGTGTTGCCGGACAACGAATTACGGCGCATCGCGGCGCTGTGCGCGGCATTCGACGTCGACGGCATGCGGGCCGACCTGGTGGTGGCCCGCACCGCCGCCGCGCACGCCGCCTGGCGCGGCGCCAACACCGTCGAGGAGCAGGACATCCGGGTGGCGGCCGAACTGGCGCTGCCGCATCGGCGCCGCCGCGACCCCTTCGACGATCCGGGCATCGACCGCGACCAGTTGGACCAGGCCCTGGCGCAGGCCGGCCGCGACCCGGAACCCGACCCCGAGCCCGATCCGCCCGGTGGCGGTCAGTCGGCCAATGACCCTGAACCGCAATCTAATTCGCATGCTAGATCGCAACCACCCAAGCCCAGTGCGCCACCGGCGCAGACCTTCCGTACCCGGGCGCTGCGGGTGCCGGGCATCGGCGAGGGCGCACCGGGCCGACGGTCGCGGGCCCGCAACGTCTCCGGCAGGGTGGTGGCGGCCGCCGATGTTGACGACGCCGGTCCCGCGGCGCACGGACTGCACCTGTTCGCCACCCTGCTATCGGCGGCCGAGCGCGGGGGCGCGGGCCCGCTGCGACCGGGGCCGGACGACGTGCGCCGGGCGATCCGCGAGGGCCGCGAAGGCAATCTGGTGATCTTCGTTGTCGACGCGTCCGGTTCGATGGCCGCCCGCGACCGGATGGCCGCGGTCAGCGGCGCCACCCTGTCGCTGCTGCGCGACGCGTATCAGCGCCGCGACAAGGTCGCGGTGATCACCTTCCGCGGCCAGGGCGCGCGGCTGTTGCTGCCGCCGACGTCGTCGGCGCACATCGCGGGCCGGCGACTCGCCCGGTTCGACACCGGCGGCAGGACACCGCTGGCCGAGGGGCTGGTGGCCGCGCGCGAGCTGATCGTCCGGGAAAGGGCGCGCGACCGCGCGCGCCGTCCGCTGGTGGTGGTGCTCACCGACGGCCGGGCCAACGCCGGGCCGGACCCGTTGGGCCGCAGCCGAACCGCGGCGGCGCGGTTGGTCGCCGAAGGCACCGCCGCGGTGGTCGTGGACTGCGAGACATCGTATGTGCGGCTGGGCTTGGCCGGGCAGCTCGCCGGCCGGCTGGGTGCGCCGGTCGTAAGGCTGGAGCAGTTGCACGCCGACCACCTGACGCGGGCCGTGCGCAACGTCGCGTGAGAGTCGCCTGAAAGGGATAACCGTTTATGCCACAAGGCCGTCCGCTGCAGGTCCCCGACGATGGCCTGACCACCCGGTCGCGGCGCAACGCGCCGATATTGGCCGTCCACACCGGCGACGGCAAGGGCAAGTCGACGGCGGCATTCGGAATGGCGTTGCGGGCGTGGAACGCCGGGCTCGACGTCGCGGTGTTCCAGTTCGTCAAGAGCGCCAAGTGGAAGGTGGGCGAGGAGGCGGCATTCCGTCAGCTCGGGCAGCTGCACGAGCAGCACGGCGCCGGGGGCGCCGTCGAATGGCACAAGATGGGCACGGGCTGGTCCTGGTCGCGTAAGGCGGGCGGCGAATCCGACCACGCCGCAGCGGCCGCCGACGGCTGGGCCGAGATTTCGCGCCGGCTGGCCGCGCAGCGCCACGACTTCTATGTGCTCGACGAATTCACCTATCCGCTGAAGTGGGGCTGGGTTGACGTGGACCAGGTCGTGGAGGTCCTGGTGGCCCGGCCCGGCCAGCAGCATGTCGTGATCACCGGGCGCGATGCCCCGCAGCGACTGGTCGAGGCCGCCGACCTGGTCACCGAGATGGGCAAGGTCAAACACCCGATGGACGCCGGGCGCAAGGGCCAAAAGGGCATCGAATGGTGAGTCCCGTTCCCGCCGTCGTCGTCGCTGCGCCCGCGTCGGGCAGCGGAAAGACCACGGTCGCAACGGGTTTGATGGGGGCGCTGCGCCGGGCGGGCCACAACGTCGCGCCGTTCAAGGTGGGCCCCGACTTCATCGACCCCGGCTACCACACGCTGGCCGCGGGGCGGCCCGGGCGCAACCTGGACCCGGTGCTGGTGGGCGAGCGGCTCATCGGTCCGCTCTACGCCCACGGCACCGCCGGTGCGCGCATCGCGGTGATCGAGGGGGTGATGGGACTCTTCGACGGGCGGATCGGGCCGGCCGCGACCACCCCGGCCGCGGGCTCCACCGCCCACGTCGCTGGTCTGCTGGGCGCGCCGGTGATCCTGGTGGTCGACGCGCGCGGCCAGAGCCACAGCATTGCCGCTCTGCTGCACGGCTTTTCAACCTTCGATTCCGCGACCCGCATCGCCGGTGTGATCCTCAACCGCGTCGGGTCGGCCCGACACGAGCAGGTGCTGCGGCAGGCATGCGGGCACGCCGGCGTCGATGTGCTCGGGGCCATTCCGCGCGCCGCCGAATTGGAGCTGCCCACAAGGTATTTGGGGCTCGTCACCGCCGTCGAGTACGGGCGGCGCGCCCGGCAGGCGGTGGACGCGATGACCGACTTGATCGCGCGCCATGTCGATCTGGGCGCCGTGGTCGCGGCCGCGGCCGCGCGTGTCGCCGACGCGCCGTGGGATCCCGCGGCGGCCGTGGGCGCGACTCCGCGAGGCGAGGCTGTCGTGGCAATGGCATCGGGCAAGGCGTTCAGCTTCGGCTACGCCGAACACGCCGAGCTGCTGCGCGCCGCCGGAGCCACCGTCGTCGAGTTCGACCCGCTGGTCGATCCGTTGCCTCACGGCACCGACGCGGTGCTACTGCCGGGCGGCTTCCCCGAGCAATTCACCGCCGAGCTCTCGGCCAACGACGTGGTCCGCCGGCAGATCAACGAGCTCGCCGCCACCGGCGCCCCGGTGCACGCCGAATGCGCCGGGCTGATCTATCTGGCCGACGAACTCGACGGGTATCCCATGTGCGGGGTGCTTGCCGGCTCGGCGCGGTTCACTCCGCGGCTGACGTTGGCGTATCGCGACGCGGTGGCCGTCGCGGATTCGTCGCTGTATTCCACCGGAGAGCGAGTCGTCGGGCACGAATTCCACCGAACCGCAGTCACATTCACCGGTAGTTACCAACCGGCGTGGGTGTATCGCGGTGACAGCGGGGACCATGACAACGCGCCGGTGCGCGACGGCGTGGTACACGCCGGGGTGCATGCGTCGTATCTGCACACCCACCCGGCCGCGACGCCGGACGCGGTGACGCGTTTCGTCGCGCACGCCGCCGGGCGCAACCACCACCCCACTAGGCTTGGCGGGTGACCGAGAGCGCCTATCTGGTCGGATTGCGGCTGGCCGGTAAGAAGGTCGTTGTGGTCGGCGGGGGAACCGTCGCGCAGCGCCGCTTACCCCTGCTCATCGCGACCGGCGCCAACGTCCACGTCATCTCCCGCACCGTCACCCGCGCCGTCGAGGCGATGAGCGGAATCACCTTGTCGTTGCGCGAATACCGCGACGGGGACCTCGCCGGCGCCTGGTATGCCATCGCCGCCACCGACGACGCGCAGGTGAACGCCGCGGTGGTCGACGAGGCCGATCGGCGCCAGATCTTTTGCGTCCGCGCCGACATCGCGATCGAGGGGACCGCGGTGACCCCGGCGACCTTCAGCTACGCGGGGTTGTCGGTCGGGGTGCTGGCCGGCGGCGAGCACCGCCGGTCGGCGGCGATCCGGTCGGCCATCCGCGAGGCGTTGCAGACCGGGGTGATCATCCCGGAAACCGCCGAAGAGAGCTCCGACGTGGTGCGCGGCGGGGTGGCGCTGATCGGTGGCGGTCCCGGCGACCCGGAACTGATCACCGTCCGTGGCCGCCGCCTGCTCGCCCAGGCCGACGTGGTGGTCGCCGACCGATTGGCGCCGCCCGAACTGCTCGCCGAGCTACCACCGCACGTGGAAGTCATTGACGCCGCGAAGATTCCGTACGGCCGGGCCATGGCGCAGGACGCGATCAACGAGGTCATGATCGACCGAGCCCGGGCCGGCAACTTCGTGGTGCGCCTCAAGGGCGGCGACCCCTTTGTGTTTGCGCGCGGCTACGAAGAAGTGTTGGCGTGCGCCGACGCCGGGATTCCCGTCACGGTGGTGCCGGGTGTGACAAGTGCCATAGCGGTTCCCGCATTGGCCGGCGTTCCCGTCACCCATCGGGCGGTAAATCACGAGTTCGTGGTGGTCAGCGGCCACCTGCCGCCCGGTCACCCCGAATCGTTAGTGAATTGGGATGCATTGGCAGCAATGTCTGGCACGATCGTTTTGCTGATGGCCGTCGAACGTATCGAGCTTTTCGTCGACGCCCTGCTGCAAGGGGGGCGACCTGCGGAGACGCCGGTGCTGGTAGTACAACATGGAACGACGGCCGCTCAGCAGACGTTGCGGTCGACTCTCGTCGACACGCCAGAGAAGATTCGCGCCGACGGGATTCGACCTCCCGCGATCATCGTCATCGGCCCGGTGGCGGCGTTCGGCGTTTAAACAAATCTTAAGATTACTGTAAGGTAACCCGATATGACGGCTCTCAACGACAGTGAGCGCGCGGTCCACAATTGGACGGCCGCGCGCCCCGATCGTCCAGCCCCGATGCGCGCCACGCGTCCGGCGGAGACCGCCCCCACACGTATGAGCAGGTATTACCCCGCATGGCTGCCCTCTCGCCGTTTCATCGCAGCGGTTATCGCGATCGGTGGGATGCAGCTGTTGGCGACCATGGACAGCACCGTCGCCATCGTCGCGCTTCCTAAGATTCAAAACGAGCTCAGCCTGTCCGATGCCGGCCGTAGCTGGGTGATCACCGCTTACGTGCTCACCTTCGGCGGGCTGATGCTGCTCGGCGGGCGCCTCGGCGACACCATCGGGCGAAAGCGCACCTTCATCGTCGGCGTCACCCTGTTCACCATCTCCTCGGTGCTGTGCGCCGTGGCATGGGACGAGGCGACGATGGTCATCGCCCGGCTGCTGCAGGGCATCGGTTCGGCCATCGCATCGCCGACCGGTCTGGCGTTGGTCGCGACCACCTTCCCCAAGGGGCCGGCGCGCAACGCCGCGACGGCCGTGTTCGCCGCGATGACCGCGATCGGATCCGTGATGGGTCTGGTGGTCGGCGGGGCGCTGACCGAGGTGTCATGGCGGCTGGCGTTCATCGTGAACGTGCCGATCGGGCTGGTGATGATCTACCTGGCCCGCACCGCGCTGCGGGAAACCAACCGGGAGCGGATGAAGCTCGACGCCACCGGGGCGATGCTGGCCACTCTGGCGTGCACCGCCGCCGTTTATGCCTTCTCGATGGGTCCGGAAAAGGGCTGGGTCTCACCCACCACCATCGGCTCGGGCGTGGTGGCTTTGGCGGCCGCTATTGCCTTCGCCATCGTGGAGCGCACCGCAGACAACCCCGTCGTGCCGTTCGACTTGTTCCGTGACCGCAACCGGCTGGTCACCTTCGTCGCGATCTTCCTGGCCGGCGGGCTCATGTTCAGCCTGACCGTGTCCATCGGTCTGTATGTGCAGGACATCCTGGGCTACAGCGCGCTGCGCGCGGGCGTCGGCTTCATTCCGTTCGTCATCGCGATGGGCATCGGCCTGGGCGTGTCTTCGCAGCTGGTGTCGCGGTTTTCGCCCCGTGTGCTGACGATCGGCGGCGGGGTGCTGCTGTTCTGGGCGATGATCTACGGCTGGGCGTTCATGAACCGCGGCGTGCCCTACTTCCCCAACCTGGTGCTGCCCGTCGTCGTGGGCGGAATCGGCATCGGCATGGCCGTCGTGCCGCTGACGCTGTCGGCGATCGCCGGCGTCGGATTCGACCGGATCGGCCCCGTGTCGGCGATCGCGCTGATGCTGCAGAGCCTGGGCGGACCGCTGGTGCTGGCCGTCATCCAGGCCGTGATCACCTCGCGCACGCTGTACCTGGGCGGCACCACCGGCCCGGTGAAGTTCATGAACGACGCCCAGCTGCACGCGCTCGACCACGGCTACACGTACGGGCTGCTCTGGGTCGCCGGGGTGGCCGTCATCGTCGGCGGTGCGGCGCTGTTCATCGGCTACACCCCGGAGCAGGTCGCGCACGCCCAGGAAGTCAAGGACGCGATCGACGCCGGGGAGCTCTGACACCGGCTTTCCGTGTGCCTTTCGGGCGCCCTGACCGCACTCTGAAAGCCGTAAGCGCACACTCGGATTTCCTTCGCCGAAACCGCCGCCACTAGGCTTGCCCGCTGTGATCACCCGGATGTCCGAGTTGTTCCTGCGCACCCTGCGTGACGATCCCGCCGACGCCGAAGTGCCCAGCCACAAGCTGCTGGTTCGGGCGGGATACGTCCGGCCCGTCGCGCCCGGGCTGTACAGCTGGCTGCCGCTCGGGCTGCGGGTGCTGCGCAACATCGAACGCGTCGTCCGCGAAGAGATGAATGCCATTGGCGGGCAAGAGATTCTGTTCCCCGCCCTGCTGCCGCGCGCGCCGTACGAGACGACGAACCGCTGGACCGAATACGGCGACGGCATTTTTCGGCTCAAAGACCGCCGCGACAACGACTACCTGCTCGCCCCCACCCACGAAGAGGTCTTCGCGCTGACGGTGAAGGGGGAGTACAGCTCCTACAAGGACTTTCCGCTGACGCTCTACCAGATCCAGATCAAGTATCGCGACGAGGCGCGGCCGCGGGCCGGCATCCTGCGCGCCCGGGAATTCGTCATGAAGGACTCCTACTCCTTCGACATCGACGAGGCCGGGCTCAAGGCGTCCTACCACGCGCACCGGGAGGCCTACCAGCGGATCTTCGATCGGCTGAAGGTGCGCTACGTCATCGTGTCGGCGGTGACCGGCGCCATGGGCGGCAGCGCCTCCGAGGAGTTCCTGGCCGAGAGCCCGGTGGGTGAGGACACCTTCGTGCGGTGCCTGGAATCCGGTTACGCGGCCAACGTCGAGGCCGTCGTCACCGCCCGCCCGGACGCGCTGCCCATCGAGGGGCTCCCCGAGGCGGTGGTGCACGACACCCCCGACACCCCGACCATCGCCACATTGGTGGCCTGGGCGAATGAGGCCGGCCTGGGCCGCACGGTGACCGCGGCCGACACGCTGAAGAACGTCCTGGTCAAAGTCCGCCAGCCCGGCGGCGACTGGGAGCTGCTGGCCATCGGCGTGCCCGGCGACCGCGAGGTCGACGACAAGCGGCTCAGCGCCGCGCTGGAGCCGGCCGAGTACGAATTACTCGGCGACGACGATTTCGCCAAGTATCCCTTTCTGGTCAAGGGCTACATCGGGCCGAAGGCATTGCGGGACAACGACGTTCGTTATCTTGTCGATCCGCGCGTGGTGGACGGCACCAGCTGGATCACCGGGGCCGACGAGCCGGGCCGCCACGTGGTCGGGTTGGTGGCCGGGCGCGACTTCACCGCCGACGGCACCATCGAGGCCGCCGAGGTGCGCGAGGGCGACCCGTCGCCCGACGGCGCCGGCCCGCTGGTCTCCGCGCGCGGCATCGAGGTCGGCCATATCTTCCAGCTAGGCCGCAAATACACCGATGCCTTCACCGTCGACGTCCTCGGCGAGGACGGCAAGCCGGTGCGACTCATCATGGGCTCCTACGGCCTCGGGGTGTCGCGGCTGGTGGCCGTCGTCGCCGAGCAGCAGCACGACGAGCTTGGCCTGCGCTGGCCGGCGTCGATCGCGCCGTTCGACGTCCACCTGGTGATCGCCAACAAGGATGCCGAGGCCCGTGCCGGGGCCACGAGGCTGGCCGCCGACCTGGATCGGCTGGGACTGGAGGTGCTGCTCGACGACCGCACCGCCTCGCCCGGCGTCAAGTTCAAGGACGCCGAGCTGCTGGGCATGCCGTGGATCGTCGTGGTGGGGCGCGGCTGGGCGGACGGCGTGGTCGAGCTGCGCGACCGCTTCGGCGGGCAGACCCGCGAGCTGGCCGCCGGCACCTCGCTGGCCACCGACATCGTGGCGGCCCTGGCCGGCTAGCTATTCCGGCTAGCTATTCCGGCTAGCTATTCGTTGCCGCCCGGGAAACTCGTCGTGATGGGCCAGGCGTTCAGTACCCGGTTCCACCGGGCGGCCAAGACCGTGCCCTGGGACAGGGCCGTCGCGGCGAACGCGCGGTCGTCGGCCGTCTCGGCATGCTCGATGACGGCGCGCCAAGCCGTCTGGCCGTCGGTTTCCATCCGCACCGCCAGCCGCGCGGCATCCGCCGGGCTGCCCACCAGCATCGGTAGCTGGTAGCCGGGGGCGGCGACCGGGGCGGTCACCTTGCGGGCGCTCAGCATGGCGATCACGTCGTCGCGGCGCTGGCGGTGCTGCAGTAGCGCCTCCACCACCAGGTTGTTGACGCCGGGCGGCGAGAGCGCGGACACGATGCCGTAGCCGTAGATCGTCGAGTGCTCGACGGACAGCGCGTCGCACAGCGCCGCGTTGTCGGCGTCCTTGCCCGAGGTCATGGCGTCGGCCCCGCGGGCACCAGGGCCACCAGGTACGACGCCGTGCAGGACGCGGCGATGGAGCCGAGCAGCCCGGCCCGGTAGCCCGATGACGAGGCCACCAACCGGCTGGCGCTCTCGGCCGATGCGCGCAGCGCGTTGACCACATCGCTCAGCGGCGGTGGCGGTGGCGGCGGCGCGCCCGGCTCGGCGGGAGCGGGGCTGGGCGTTTCGCTCGACGAGGACGAGAGCTTGCCGGCCGCCCGGGCGATCTCGGTGGACAGCGCCCGGGCGTGCGCGGCGCGCTGGGTGGCGACGACGGTCAGCGCGGCGGCGATCTGCGGCGGGTTGCCGACGGCCGCCGCGGCGGCAGTCGCGAGCGCGCTGTCGCGGCGGGCCTGGTCCAGCGGCCCGAGCAACTCCTCGACGGCGGGGGGCTTGGGCGGGGGCTCGCCACAGGCGGACGCGGCCACCCCGAGCGCGGCGATTGCCGCGCCGCCGGCGAGCACACCCCGCCGGTTGGTGACGGGTACGGGCACAGAAACATCCTGCCATTGCCACCTGCCATCGCGGGGAGGGCGGCCACGCCAAGAGGACCTCGACTGACCCACTACCTGACCCACCACCTGACCCACTACCTCGCCATGCGATCCGCCCCGTCATGGGCGATTCCTGGCGTATCGTTGATAGCTGGTTCTCGTCGAACGTCCAACGTTCCGCCGGGACGCCGGAAGCCGCCTGGGCGGCTGACAGGGCGGCGGTATCCGCCAGATGACCGGACAACTCAAGATGAGGAGCTCGCCGTGACCACCGGGCTACCTTCGCAGACGCAGGTGATCGAGCTACTCGGTGAAGAGTTCGCGCGCGCCGGCTATGAGATCGAAGACGTGGTCATCGACAGCCGCGCGCACCCGCCGCGGATCAGTGTGATCGCCGACGGCGACACCGCGCTCGACTTGGACACCATCGCCGCGTTGTCGCGCTCGGCGTCGGCTTTGCTGGACGGCTCGGACCTTCTCGCCGGCATTCGCGAGCGCTACGTCTTGGAGGTCAGCTCGCCGGGCGTGGACCGCCCGCTGACCAGCGCGAAGCACTTCCGCCGCGCGCGCGGACGCAAGGTCGAACTGGCGCTGGCGGACGGATCGCGGCTGACGGGCCGCGTCGGTGAGACCCGCGACGAGGCGCTGGCGTTGGTGGTCCGCGACGGGCGCGACTGGGCGGTGCGGCGGATCCCACTCGCCGAGATCGTGAAAGCCGTTGTCCAGGTTGAGTTTTCGCAGCCGCCCCAAGCGGAGTTGGAACTGGCGACTGGGGCCCTCATGGGGCAGGCCGACAGGACGGAGGCCGAAGCATGAATATCGACATGGCCGCGCTGCACGCGATCGAGGTGGACCGGGGGATCTCGGTCAACGAATTGCTCGAGACGATCAAATCCGCGTTGCTCACCGCCTACCGGCACACCCAGGGTCACCAGAACGACGCGCGCATCGAGATCGACCGCAAGACCGGCGTCGTCAAGGTGATCGCCCGCGAGCTCGACGAGGACGGCAACCTCATCAGCGAATGGGACGACACCCCGGAGGGCTTCGGCCGCATCGCCGCCACGACCGCACGCCAGGTGATGCTGCAGCGATTCCGCGACGCCGAAAACGAGCGCACCTACGGCGAGTTCTCGACCCGCGAGGGCGAGATCGTCGCGGGGGTGATCCAGCGCGACAGCCGCGCGAATGCGCGCGGCCTGGTCGTCGTCCGGATGGGCACCGAAACCAAGGCGTCCGAGGGCGTCATCCCGGCGGCCGAGCAGGTCCCCGGCGAGAGCTACGAGCACGGCAACCGGGTCCGGTGCTATGTCGTCGGCGTCACCCGGGGCGCCCGCGAGCCGCTGATCACGCTGTCGCGGACGCACCCCAATCTGGTGCGCAAGCTGTTTTCGCTGGAGGTTCCCGAAATCGCCGACGGCTCGGTCGAGATCGTGGCGGTGGCCCGCGAGGCCGGCCATCGCTCCAAGATCGCGGTCGCCTCCCGAGTGCCGGGCCTGAACGCCAAGGGCGCCTGCATCGGCCCGATGGGGCAGCGGGTCCGCAACGTGATGAGCGAGCTGTCGGGGGAGAAGATCGACATCATCGACTACGACGAGGATCCGGCCCGCTTCGTGGCCAACGCATTGTCGCCGGCCAAGGTGGTCTCCGTCTCGGTGATCGACCAGAGCGCCCGGGCCGCCCGGGTGGTGGTGCCCGACTTCCAGTTGTCGCTGGCCATCGGCAAGGAGGGCCAGAACGCGCGGTTGGCCGCCCGGCTGACCGGGTGGCGCATCGACATCCGCGGCGATTCGCCGGGAAGTTCCGAGGGGCACGCGGAGAACCAGTCCGAACACGGCGCCGGCCATCCGGTGGCACACGACCGCTGACCTGTAACCGCCCCGGCGCGGGCGGTTCTGACCATTGATCCGGTGACGCTAGACTGAGCCGTGATCCAGCGCGAGCCTTCGGAGTCGGCGCGCGGACGCCCGGGTGGACCGGTGCGGACGTGTGTTGGGTGCCGAAAGCGAGAGCTGGCCGTCGAACTGCTTCGAGTGGTAGCCGTGTCGGCCGGGAACGGCGAATACGCCGTGATCGTTGACACGGGGAGTAACCTGCCGGGGCGGGGTGCATGGTTGCATCCCGTACCGCAGTGCGTCCAGCAGGCGATTCGGCGGCGGGCTTTCACCAAAGCGCTGCGCATCGCCGGTTTACCGGACACGACCGCGGTGGTCGAGCACATAGCGACGCTTCGTGCGCTCGGCTCACCCGGCACCAACAGAAGAGGCAGCAAAGAACATGAGCACACCGTGAAGTCCCGATGACAATGCGTCATAGCTAAACCCGAGGCGCGGCCGCCCCACGACTGTCGCCTCATAGACAGGAGAAGTAGTGGCAGGTAAGGCCCGCGTACACGAGTTGGCTAAGGAACTCGGTGTCACCAGCAAGGAAGTCCTCGCCCGGCTGAATGAACAGGGCGAATTCGTCAAATCCGCGTCGTCGACCGTAGAGGCGCCGGTGGCTCGCCGGCTGCGCGAGTCGTTCGGCGGAGGCAAACCCGCCGCGGAAAAGGCCCCGGCCAAGGCCGCAAAGGCCGCCAAGGCCCCCGACCAAGCGCTGGACCAGGCCCTCGACAAGGCGATCGACAAATCCGCCGGTAACGGCGAAGCCACCGCGACCCCTGCCCAGCCCGCCGCCAAGGCGTCCCCGGCCGCGGCGGCGGAGGCGACTGCGCCAGCCGCGCCGCCGGCGGGCCAGCCGAAACCGCCGGCCCCGGGCCAACCGGCGACCCCTGGGATGACGCCGGGACCGCGTCCCGGTCCGGCGCCGAAGCCGGGCGTGCGCACCCCGCGCGTCGGCAACAACCCGTTCTCGTCGGCGCAACCCGTCGACCGGCCCATCCCGCGTCCCATGGCGCCGCGTCCCGGCGCGGCCCGGCCCGGGGCACCGCGCCCGGGCGCGTCGCCGGGCAGCATGCCGCCGCGTCCCGGCGGCGCCGGTGCGCAAGGCCGTCCGGCGCGCGCCGGTGGTCCGCGTCCCGGCGGCGGCCGGCCCGGTGGGCCCGGTGGCGGCCGCGATGCCGGTGGCGGTAACTACCGCGGCGGCGGAGGCGGCGTCGGAGCGGCACCTGGAGGCGGCGGCGGTTTTCGAGGCCGTCCCGGCGGCGGCGGTCGTCCCGGGCAGCGCGGCGGCGCGGCCGGCGCATTCGGCCGTCCCGGCGGTGCGCCGCGGCGTGGTCGCAAGTCCAAGCGGGCGAAACGCGCCGAATACGAGAACATGCAGGCGCCGGTCGTCGGTGGCGTGCGGTTGCCGCACGGCAACGGCGAGACGATCCGGTTGGCCCGCGGGGCCTCCCTGTCCGACTTCGCCGAGAAGATCGACGCCAATCCGGCCGCACTGGTGCAGGCGCTGTTCAACCTCGGCGAGATGGTGACGGCCACCCAGTCGGTGGGCGACGAGACGCTCGAGCTGCTGGGCAGCGAGATGAACTACGTCGTGCAGGTCGTCAGCCCCGAGGACGAAGACCGCGAGCTGCTGGAGTCGTTCGACCTGACCTACGGCGAGGACGAAGGCACCGAGGAAGACCTGCAGACGCGTCCGCCGGTGGTGACCGTGATGGGTCACGTCGACCACGGTAAAACCCGGCTGCTGGACACGATCCGGAATGCCAGCGTCCGCGAGGCCGAGGCGGGTGGCATCACCCAGCACATCGGCGCCTACCAGGTTTCCGTCGACCTCGACGGCGCCGAGCGGCTGATCACCTTCATCGACACCCCGGGTCACGAGGCGTTCACCGCCATGCGTGCCCGCGGCGCCAAGGCCACCGACATCGCGATCCTGGTGGTCGCCGCCGACGACGGCGTGATGCCGCAGACGGTGGAGGCCATCAACCATGCGCAGGCCGCCGACGTGCCGATTGTGGTGGCGGTCAACAAGATCGACAAGGAAGGCGCCGACCCGGCCAAGATTCGCGGGCAGCTCACCGAATTCGGTTTGGTGCCAGAGGAATTCGGCGGCGACACGATGTTCGTGGACATCTCGGCGAAGGTGGGCACCAACATCGAGGCGCTGGAGGAGGCGGTGCTGCTGACCGCGGACGCCGCGCTGGACCTGCGGGCCAACCCCGACATGGAGGCCCAGGGTGTGGCGATCGAGGCACACCTGGACCGCGGCCGCGGGCCGGTGGCCACCGTGCTGGTGCAGCGCGGCACGCTGCGCGTCGGCGACTCGGTGGTCGCCGGCGACGCCTACGGGCGGGTCCGCCGCATGGTCGACGAGCACGGCGAGGACGTCGAGGAGGCGCTGCCGTCGCGGCCGGTGCAGGTCATCGGCTTCACGTCGGTGCCCGGCGCCGGTGACAACTTCCTGGTCGTCGACGAGGACCGCATCGCACGCCAGATCGCCGACCGGCGCAGCGCCCGCAAGCGCAACGCCCTGGCGGCGCGTTCCCGCAAGCGGATCAGCCTGGAGGACCTGGACTCGGCGCTGAAGGAAACCAGCCAGCTGAACCTGATCCTCAAGGGCGACAACGCCGGTACCGTCGAGGCGCTGGAGGAGGCCCTGATGGGCATCCAGGTCGACGACGAGGTGGAACTGCGCGTCATCGACCGCGGCGTCGGTGGCATCACCGAGACCAACGTCAACCTGGCGTCGGCCTCCGACGCGGTGATCATCGGCTTCAACGTCCGCGCCGAAGGCAAGGCGACGGAGCTGGCCAACCGCGAAGGCGTGGACATCCGGTACTACTCGGTGATCTACCAGGCGATCGACGAGATCGAGAAGGCGCTGCGCGGCATGCTCAAGCCGATCTACGAGGAGAACCAGCTGGGCCGCGCCGAGATCCGCGCGATCTTCCGGTCCTCGAAGGTCGGCGTCATCGCCGGCTGCCTGATCACCTCCGGGATCGTGCGCCGCAACGCCAAGGCCCGGTTGTTGCGCGACAACATCGTCGTGTCCGACAACCTGACGATCACCTCGCTGCGGCGGGAAAAGGACGACGTGACCGAGGTCCGTGACGGCTTCGAATGCGGTATGACACTGGGTTACTCCGACATCAAGGAAGGCGACATCATCGAGTCCTACGAGCTCGTCCAAAAGGAACGCGCCTAATGGCAGATCCCGCTCGGGCGCGCCGGCTGGCCAAGCGGATCAACACGATCGTCGCGTCGGCGATCGAGTTCGAGATCAAGGATCCCGGGCTGGACGGGGTGACCATCGTCGACACGAAGGTGACAGCCGACCTGCACGACGCGACGGTGTTCTACACCGTGATGGGACGCACGCTCGACGACGAGCCGGACTACGCGGCCGCCGCGGCCGCGCTGGATCGCGCCAAGGGCGCCCTGCGCACCATGGTCGGGGCGGGAACCGGTGTGCGCTTCACTCCGACGTTGACGTTCACCCGGGACACGACGTCCGACACCGTGCGACGGATGGACGAGTTGTTGGCCCGCGCCCGCGCCGCGGACGCCGATCTGGCGCGGGTTCGGGTGGGCGCCAAGCCGGCAGGGGAGGCCGACCCGTACCGTGAGACGGGGCTCGACGCTAAGGACACCGGTGACGACGATCAACGCGAAAACTGAGCTGGCCGATGCCCCGGTTGCCGGGGTACGCGTCGACGCGGTGCGCGCCGCCGAGTTGCTGGCGGCGGCGACGACGATCGCGGTGGTCTGCCACGTCCATCCCGACGCCGACACCATCGGTGCGGGGCTGGCCCTGGCCACGGTCCTGGATCGGTGCGGCAAAGAGGTCGAGGTCGGTTTCGCCGCGCCCGAGACGTTGCCGGAGTCGTTGGGGACGCTGCCCGGCTGCCACCTGCTGGTGCATCCCGACGCGATGCGCCGCGACGTGGATTTGGTTGTGACCGTTGACGTTCCGAGCGCCAAACGGCTCGGTGCCCTGATTGACCTGGCCGGCCCGGACCAGCACCTGCTGGTGATCGATCACCACGCTTCCAACGAGGAGTTCGGTACCGCGAATTTCGTCGACCCGTCGGCGGACTCCACCACGCTGTTGGTTGCCGAACTGCTCGACGCGTGGGGCCAGCCGCTCGATACCGACGTCGCGCATTGCATTTACGCGGGACTGACGACCGACACCGGGTCCTTCCGCTGGGCCAGCGCTCGGGCTCACCGGCTGGCGGCCCGGCTCGTGGACGCCGGCGTGAACAATGCCGCGATATCCCGGGCGCTGATGGACACCCATCCATTCGCGTGGCTGCCGATGCTGTCGCGGGTGTTGGGTTCGGCGCAGCTGGTGCCCGACGGGGCGGGTGGCCGCGGTCTGGTCTACGTGGTCGTCGACAACTCCGAATGGGTCAATTCGCGCCCGGAGGAAGTCGAGAGCATCGTCGACATCGTGCGCACCACGCAGCAGGCCGAGGTGGCCGCGGTGTTCAAGGAGGTCGACCCGCAACACTGGTCGGTGTCGATGCGCGCCAAGGCCGAGGTGGATTTGGCGGCGGTCGCGTCCGTGTTCGGCGGCGGTGGCCACCGGCTGGCCGCCGGCTATTCGACGACCGGCTCGGTCGACGACGTCGTCGCCTCGCTGCGCACCGCGCTCGGCTGATCGGGTTACAGCGCCGGCCGCCTCACTTTGTCTTGGGCATGGCGTCACCCCAATAGGCGAGGACGGCGATGGCGAAGGCAATGAACACGATCGCCAGGCCGAGGGCCGGCCACTTCCACATGACGGTTCGGCGAGTGGTCCGACGAACGCCGGAGACGATCGCCCCGATGCCCGCCAGCAGCGCGGCAAGAGCGATCCCGCCGACGATGACGCCCGCTCCGCTCCACATGTTGTGAACGAAGCGCGTCACCGCTGGGCTGTCGCAGTCATCACTGCAAATGGGCATCATCGTCCACAACAAACCCAGCGCCGCGGCGGCGAGCGCCAGCAGGCTGGCCCCTGCTTGAATTACGAAAAGGGTTATGGTCGCGGCCTTGTCGGCGGTCGATCGCTGCCGGGGAGGCGGCGGAAAGCTCGCACCGTAGGGCGGCCTGTGAAAGGTCACGCGCCTAGCGCACCTGGGAGCGTCCGCGTTGCAGCACGGCCTCACGGTTGGCGGCGATGTCGTCACCGCTGGTCCGGAATTGCCTGGCCGCCATCGCTTCCAGCCACAGCCCGGCACTCGTCTGCGAATCGTCGATCCGGTGATAGGACGCCAGCAACGCCCGCACCGCGTTCTGGTTGTTGCCGACGATGCTCGCCGCCACCTCGCGGGCGGTGGCCAGCAGCGCCTCGTGCGGCACCACCTCGGTGACCAGCCCGGCCCGCAGCGCGTCGGCCGCCGACAGGTAGTCCCCGGTCATACTCATCCGCCGGGCCAGGCCGACCCCCACCTTCTGCGGTAACCGCACGCTCAAGCCCCAGGTGGGTAGCAGCCCCACCCGGGCATGGGTGTCGGCGAAGCGTGCCTGCTCCGAGGCGATCACGATGTCGCAGTACAGGACCAGCTCCAGCCCGCCGGTGACGGCGGCGCCGTTGATGGCGCCGATCACGGGCTTGGTCATCGCCGGCCACCGCGGTGAGATGTCCGGCAGGGCCGTGACGCTGCCCAGCTCCTTGAGGTCGAGTCCGGCGCAGAACACCGGATCGGTGCCGGTGACGATGATTACGTCGACGTCCTCGTCCGTCTCGGCGTCGGTCAGGGCACCGAAGAACCGGTCCCGCAGCGCCGAGGACAGGGCATTGCGGGACTGGGGCCGGTTGAGCGTCAGGGTGCGCACCCGCTCGTCGGTGTCGATCAGCAGGATGTCGTCGGTCATGCCATCACCGTAATCAGGCGCGGCGCCTATCGTTGAGCCATGTGCCGAAACATCACCGAACTGCGGGGATTGCAGCCCGCGGCCACGGCCGAGGAGATCGCGGCGGCCGCCCGCCAGTACGTGCGCAAGGTCAGCGGCATCACCCGCCCGTCGGCGGCCAACGCCGAGGCGTTCGAGACGGCGGTGGCCGAGGTCACCGAGACGACGACGCGGCTGCTGCGCGCCCTGCCGCCGCGGCGCCAGCCACCCAAGACCGTTCCGCCGCTGCGCCGGCCCGAGGTGCTGGCCCGGCTCGGCGGCCCGGTATGACGCTGACCGCCACGGCGCCCGCGCTCAAGGAGTGGAGCGCCGTCGTGCACGCGCTGCTGGACGGCCGGCAGCGCGTGCTGCTGCGCAAGGGCGGCATCGGCGAGAAACGGTTCGAGGTGGCGGCCCAGGAGTTCCTCTTCTTTCCGACCGTCGCGCACAGCCACGCGCAGCGCGTCCGGCCCGAACACCGCGACCTGCTTCAACCGGCGGCCGCCGACAGCACCGACGATCACCTGGTGATCCGGGCCGCCGCGAAAGTCGTTGCCGCGCAAGAAGTCAACCGCCCCGACGGGCTTGCGGCCATCGAGGACCTGCACATCTGGACGCCCGAATCGGTGCGCGCCGATCGGCTCGACTTCCGCCCCAAGCACAAGCTGGCGGTGTTGGTGGTGTCGGTCATCCCGTTCGCCGAGCCGGTACGCATCGCCCGCAGCCCCGACTACGCGGGCTGCAAGAGTTGGGTGCAGCTGCCGGTGCGCCCGGATTTGGCGGCGGCGGTGCATGACCCCGTCTATGACGACGCCGCGCTGGCCGACGTCGCCGTCCGCGTCCGCGACGCCGTTGGCTGACTCGGGGTTGGCTGACGGGTCGGGTAAGCGAGCCCGGACTAGAACTTGTAGTACGGCACGAGGTCGTTGGCCCGCTGCAGGTTGGTGGACGGGCAGTCGACCTCGGGGTTGGAGTAGATCGTCGAGTAGTACAGCGCCTGCTGCAGCACCCCGTAGCTGGTCTTGAACGCCACCATGCAGGAGAAGTACCAGTAGCTGTTGTGATACGTCGGCTTCAGGACCCAGTACGTGGCGGCGCGATGTCCGGCGATGGTGGTCTCCAGCGCGTCGGGCGGCAGCGACTGTTCGTATTGGCGCCAGATGATCGGCTCGACGGCCAATTGATAATTGCCCGCGTCCAAATGGCAGCGCAGGCCGTCCTCGGGTTCCGGTGGGGTGAAGGCCAGCCCGAGCCGCTGCAGGGCGTCGAACGGTATGTCCCGGCACGGATCGAACGGGCTCGGGTCGGTGGTCGCCACGATCGGGCTCTTCATCGTGGTCTCCGGGGTCTCCATCGGGGCCGCGGTCGAGCGCAGCTCGACGGCCTTGCCCGTGTCCCGCGCGGGCGGGCCGCTGAACCAGCCCGCGGTTCCCCCCAGGGCCGCCGCGATCAACGCAGCGACCGCTCCGATCAGTCGCACTCTGGTGAACACCATGCCCCCTGATCCGGACCCCCTGACGCCTCGGCGATCCCTTGGCGGGAGTGTACAAGTCGGGCCCTCACAGTGAAACGAGAACATGTTCTAATCCGCCGATCAAGGCCCTAGCCGAAACCGGGCCATCACACCGGCGGGTGACAACGGGTCGTTAGGCTGGTTAGTCGTGGCAAGTCAGCAGTCGAGCAACGGGGGACAGCCAACCCTGTGGGCGGTTTCGGACCTGCACACCGGCCACCTCGGCAACAAGCCCGTCACCGAATCGCTGCACCCGTCGTCGCCGGAGGACTGGCTGATCGTCGCCGGGGACGTCGCCGAACGCACCGACGAGATCCGCTGGGCCCTTGACCTGCTGCGACGACGCTTCGCCAAGGTGATCTGGGTGCCCGGCAACCACGAGCTGTGGACCACGAATCGCGATCCCGCGCAGGTCTTCGGCCGGGCGCGGTATGACTACCTGGTCCACATGTGCGACGAGCTGGGCGTGGTCACGCCGGAGCACCCGTTCCCGGTATGGACCGAACGCGGCGGCCCGGCCACGATCGTGCCGATGTTCCTGCTCTACGACTACACCTTCTTGCCCGAGGGGGCGACGAGCAAAGCCGAGGGTCTGGCCATCGCCCGGGAGCGCAACGTGGTGGCCACCGACGAATTCCTGCTCTCACCGGAGCCCTACCCGACCCGCGACGCCTGGTGCCGGGAGCGGCTCGCGGTCACCCGCGCGCGCCTCGAACAGCTGGACTGGATGACACCGACGGTCCTGGTGAACCACTTCCCGCTGGTCCGCGACCCCTGCGACGCGTTGTTCTACCCGGAGTTCTCGCTGTGGTGCGGCACCACCAAGACCGCCGACTGGCACACCCGCTACAACGCCGTCTGCTCGGTCTACGGACACCTGCACATTCCGCGCACCACCTGGTACGACGACGTGCGCTTCGAGGAGGTGTCGGTCGGTTACCCCCGGGAATGGCGGCGGCGCAAGCCGTACACCTGGCTGCGCCAGGTCCTGCCGGATCCGCAGTACGCGCCCGGCTACCTCAACGACTTCGGCGGTCACTTCGTGATCACCCCCGAGATGCGCAAACAGGCCACGCAATTCCGGGAACGGCTGCGCCAGCGGCAGTCACGATGACGGAGCGGATGCTGGTGTCGTCGGTGCTGCCGGCGTCCGGGGATCCGGCGTACGGGGATCTGGCGTACGCGGAGGCATACACCGATCCGCCCGGGCTGGCCCCGTTGCCCGAAGAAGAGCCGCTGATCGCCAGGTCGGTGGCCAAGCGGCGCAACGAGTTCATCACCGTCCGGCATTGCGCTCGGATCGCGCTGGGCGAGCTCGGGGTGCCGCCGGTGCCAATCCTCAAGGGCGACAAGGGACAACCGTGTTGGCCCGACGGCGTGGTCGGCAGCCTCACGCACTGCACGGGCTATCGCGGCGCGGTGGTGGGGCGCAGTGCATCCGTGCGGTCGGTGGGTATCGACGCCGAACCCCACGACGTGTTGCCCAACGGCGTGCTGGACGCTGTCACGCTGGAGGAGGAACGCCACGAGATTTCCGCCCTGCCCGAGGGCCTGCATTGGGATCGAATCCTGTTCTGCGCCAAGGAGGCAACGTACAAGGCCTGGTTCCCGTTGACCAAGCGCTGGCTGGGTTTCGAGGACGCCCACGTGGTTTTCGACGTCGATCCGGCCGGCGGCGGAAGGGCCGGGGTGTTCGTGTCCAAGATCCTGATCGATCCCGCCGCGCTGTCGGGCCCGCCGCTGACCGTGCTGCGGGGCCGCTGGTCGGTCGAGCGCGGGCTGGTGCTGACCGCGATCGTGCTATGAGCGAACCGGGCCCAGGCGGCTCCGGCATTGTGGTGATCGACAAGCCGGCCGGAATGACCAGCCACGACGTGGTGGGCCGGTGTCGCCGCATCTTTTCCACCCGCAGGGTGGGACACGCGGGGACGCTGGACCCGATGGCCACCGGCGTGTTGGTGATCGGGGTCGACCGCGCCACCAAGATCCTCGGCCTGCTGACGGCTGCGTCGAAGTCGTACGCCGCCACCGTCCGACTTGGCCAGACCACGTCAACCGAGGACGCCGAAGGTGAACTGCTGCAAAGCGTCTCGGCCGAGCGGGTGACCGGCGAGGCGATCGCGGCCGGGGTCGCCGGGCTGCGCGGCGAGATCCAGCAGGTGCCGTCGGCGGTCAGCGCGATCAAGGTCGGCGGGCGTCGCGCCTACCGGTTGGTCCGCGAGGGCCGCGAGGTCGAGCTCGAGCCGCGCCCGGTCCGCATCGACCGGCTCGAGGTGTCCGACGTTCGACGCCACGGCCCTCTCGTCGACGTCGACATCGAGGTCGACTGCTCGTCGGGCACCTACGTCCGCGCACTGGCGCGCGATCTGGGTGCCGCGCTCGGTGTCGGCGGACACCTGACGTCGTTGCGGCGCACCCGCGTCGGCCGCTTCACGCTGCACGACGCGCGCTCGCTCGACGACCTGGCCGAGCGCGACGCCTCTTCTAGGCTGAGCTGGACGCTCGACGAGGCGTGTCTGCTGATGTTTCCGCGCCGCGAGCTGTCCGCCGAGGAGGCCAACGCGGCCGCCAACGGCCGGCCCCTTTCGCCGGCCGGTGTGGACGGCGTCTATGCCGCCACGGACCCCGACGGCCGGGTGATGGCGCTGCTGCGCGACGAGGGCTCGCGCACCAAGTCGGTGGTGGTGGTTCGCCCGGCGACGCTGTAGGCATACGCTGGGTCGCGGGTAGCTAGACGGGCTACGGGTCGGAAGGGGACAACGATGTCCAGCGAGATGTCCAGCAAGATGTCCAACAAGGTTTACGTCGTCGGCGTCGGCATGACGAAATTCGAGAAGCCGGGCCGCCGCGAGGGCTGGGACTACCCGGACATGGCGCGGGAGTCCGGCACCAAGGCCCTCGAGGATGCCGGTGTCGACTACCGCGACATCGAGCAGGGCTACGTCGGCTACGTCGCGGGCGACTCGACGTCGGGGCAGCGGGCCCTCTACGAACTTGGCATGACGGGCATCCCGATCGTCAACGTCAACAACAACTGCTCCACCGGCTCGACCGCGCTTTTCCTAGCGGCACAGGCCATCCGCGGCGGCATCGCCAACTGCGCCATGGCGCTGGGCTTCGAGAAGATGCAGCCCGGGCCCCTGCAGGGCGGTGCCCAAGACCGGGAATCGCCGATGGGCAAGCACGTCAAGGCGTTGGCCGAGATCGACGAATTCGCTTTTCCCGTCGCGCCGTGGATGTTCGGGGCGGCCGGCCGCGAGCACATGAAGAAGTACGGCACCACCGCCGAGCACTTCGCCAAGATCGGCCTGAAGAACCACAAGCACTCGGTCAACAACCCGTACGCGCAGTTCCAGGAGGAGTACACGCTCGAGGACATCCTGGCCGCGAAGATGATCTCCGACCCGCTCACCAAACTGCAGTGCTCGCCGACCTCCGACGGCTCGGCCGCGGTGGTGCTGGCCAGCGAGGAATACGTGGCCAACCACGGCCTCGCCGGGCAGGCGGTGGAGATCGTGGGGCAGGCGATGACCACCGACTTCGCGTCCACCTTCGACGGCAGTGCCCGTAACATCATCGGCTACGACATGAATGTGCAAGCCGCCCAACGGGTTTACGATCAGTCCGGGCTCGGTCCCGAGGACTTCCAGGTGATCGAGCTGCACGACTGCTTTTCCGCCAACGAGCTGCTGCTTTACGAGGCGCTCGGCCTATGTGGCGAGGGCGAGGCGCCCAAGCTGGTCGACGACAACCAGACCACCTATGGCGGGCGCTGGGTGGTCAACCCGTCGGGCGGACTGATCTCCAAGGGGCACCCGTTGGGCGCGACGGGGCTGGCGCAGTGTTCGGAGCTGACCTGGCAGCTGCGCGGGACGGCCGACAAGCGTCAGGTCGACAACGTCACCGCCGCTTTGCAACACAACATCGGCCTGGGCGGCGCGGCCGTCGTGACGGCATACCAGCGCGCCGAACGCTGAACCCATGATCGAGTGGTCCGACACCGACCTGATGGTTCGGGACTCGGTTCGTCAGTTCGTCGACAAGGAGATCCGCCCTCACCTGGACGAGTTGGAAACCGGCCAGATGTCGCCCTACCCGATCGCGCGAAAGCTGTTCAGCCAGTTCGGTCTCGATGTCATGGCCGCCGAGGCGGTCAAGAAGATGCTGGACCGCGAGCGGGCCAAGGAAGCGGGCGAGGCGCTGGACGAAAAGCCGGACGGGACGGGCGGTTTCGGCGCGCAGGGATCGATGGTCGCGGTGCTGGTGTCCGAAATCGCCCGGGTCAGCATCGGATTGCTCTCCACCGCGTCGGTCAGCCTCGGCCTGGGTGCGGCGACCATCATGAGCCGCGGGACGCTTGCCCAGAAGGAACGCTGGCTGCCCGAGCTGATGACGCTGGAAAAGATCGCGGCGTGGGCAATCACCGAACCGGACTCGGGCTCGGACGCGTTCGGCGGGATGAAGACCTACGTCAAGCGCGACGGCGCGGACTACATCCTCAACGGGCAGAAGACGTTCATCACCAACGGCCCCTACGCCGACGTGCTGGTCGTGTACGCCAAACTCGACGAGGGTGATTCCGGCCCCGACAAGCAAGACAAGCGGAACCGCCCCGTGCTGGTCTTCGTGCTCGATTCGGGCATGCCGGGCCTGACGCAGGGCAAGCCGTTCAAGAAGATGGGCATGATGTCCTCGCCGACCGGCGAGCTGTTCTTCGACAACGTGCGCCTGAGCCCCGACCGGCTGCTCGGCGAGAGCGAACGGCACGACGACGGCGACGGCCGCGACAGCGCCCGGGCGAACTTCGCGGCCGAACGCATCGGCATCGCGATGATGGCGCTGGGCATCATCGACGAATGCCACCGCCTCTGCGTGGATTACGCGAAGAGCCGCACGCTGTGGGGGAAGAACATCGGGCAGTTCCAGCTGATCCAACTCAAGCTGGCCAAGATGGAGATCGCCCGAATGAACGTGCAGAACATGGTCTTTCAGATCATCGAGCGCCAACAGGCCGGTAAACCGCTGACCCTGGCCGAGGCGTCGGCGATCAAGCTGTACTCGTCGGAGGCGGCCACCGAGGTTGCGATGGAGGCCGTGCAGCTCTTCGGCGGCAACGGCTACATGGCCGAATACCGGGTGGAGCAGCTGGCCCGCGACGCCAAGTCGTTGATGATCTACGCCGGCAGCAACGAGGTTCAGGTCACCCACATCGCCAAGGGCCTGCTGACCGACTGAGCCCGGGCTAGCCCACCACCCAGATCGCCCTCGCCGCCGGACTGCCCAGGTCGACGACGGCCTCGGCGCCGTCGGCGGATTCGATCGCCACCGAGATCATGCCGGCGAATTCGCGACGGGTCAGCACCCGCACCCGCGAGTCGAGGTTGATCCCGACGCTGTCGAAATAGCGCAGCATCTCCGGGTCGGAGTCGGAGATGCGGGCCACGGTCCCGGTGTCGCCGTCGCCGCACGCCCACAGCTGACGGGCCGGGGGCGTGGGCACCCGTCCGTCCGAGGCCGGGATCGGGTCGCCGTGCGGGTCGCGTTGCGGAAATCCCAGCTTGGCGTCGATGCGGGCCACCAACCGGTCCGATACCGCGTGTTCGAGCACCTCGGCCTCGTCGTGGACCTCGTCCCAGCCGTAGCCGAGCTCGTTGACCAGGAACGTCTCCAGCAGGCGGTGCCGGCGCACCATCTCCAGCGCCGCCCGCCGCCCCGCCTCGGTCAGGGTCACCGCGCCGTACTTCTCGTGGTCCACCAGGCCCTGCTCGGCGAGTTTGCGGATCGACTCCGACGCCGTGCTGGCGGAGACCCCGATCTTCTCGGCCAGCATCTTGGTGCTGACCTTCTGCGGGGCCCCCGCGGGGGACCACTCCTGGGCATTCCAGATGACCTTCAGATAGTCCTGGCCGACCGCGGTGAGACCGCCAGGCTCTTCGTCAGCCCTCACAACCGGAAGTTTAGGCAACCGTGCCTGATCTGGCGTGCTGTCGGGCCACCCGGCGCCGTAGGCTTGCGGTCGTGCAGCGGTGGCGGGGCCAGGACGAGATCCCCACGGACTGGGGCAGATGCGTGGTCACAATCGGCGTGTTCGATGGTGTGCACCGTGGCCATGCCGAACTCATCGCGCACGCGGTGAAAGCCGGCCGCACCCGCAACGTGCCGGCCGTGCTCATGACGTTCGACCCCCACCCGATGGAAGTGGTCTATCCCGGCAGTCATCCCGCCCAGCTGACGACGCTGACCCGCCGCGCCGAGCTCGTCGAGGAGTTGGGCATCGACGTCTTCCTGGTGATGCCGTTCACGAGCGACTTCATGAAGCTCACCCCCGAGCGCTACGTCCACGAGTTGCTGGTGGAAAACCTGCACGTGGTCGAGGTCGTGGTGGGGGAGAACTTCACGTTCGGCAAGAAGGCCGCCGGCACGGTCGACACCCTGCGCAAGGCCGGCGAGCGATTCGGCTTCGCGGTCGAGTCGATGTCACTGCTCTCCGAGCACCACGACAGCGAGACCGTGACCTTTTCCTCCACCTACGTCCGGTCCTGCGTGGACGCGGGCGACATGGTGGCGGCCACCGAGGCGCTGGGCCGCCCCCATCGCGTCGAGGGCGTCGTGGTCCGTGGCCACGGCCGGGGCGCCGAGCTGGGCTTTCCCACCGCGAACGTGGCGCCCCCGATGTACTCGGCCATCCCCGCCGACGGCGTGTACGCCGCCTGGTTCACCGTGCTCGGCCCCGGACCGATGACCGGCACCGTCGTCCCCGGCGAGCGCTACCAGGCCGCGGTGTCCGTCGGCACCAACCCGACCTTCTCCGGACGCACCCGCACGGTGGAGGCGTTCGTCCTGGACACCACCGCCGACCTGTACGGGCAGTATGTGGCCCTGGACTTCGTCGCACGCATCCGGCCGCAGCACAAGTTCGACTCGGTGGCCGACCTGGTCGCCGCGATGGACAAGGACACCGAGCGGGCGCGCGCCCTGCTCACGGAGTGACCGCCTCCGACGATTCGGGGCGGGCGCCGTCCCTGCTCACGGGCTGACGATTCGGGCCGGGCGCCGCCCGGCTGATAAACTGCCGGACGACATCGGCGCGTGCTGCGGTTCGCGGTGGCCGCGCTCGAGAATCCATGATCGCGGACCAATTGATGGAGTTATTTCGTGGCGCTTACTGCCGAGCAGAAAAAAGAAATTCTCAGCCAGTACGGCTTGCATGACACCGACACCGGATCCCCGGAGGCGCAGATCGCGCTGTTGACCAAGCGGATCGCGGACCTGACCGAGCACCTCAAGGTGCACAAGCACGATCACCACTCGCGGCGGGGACTGCTGCTGCTGGTCGGGCGCCGGCGCCGGCTGATCAAGTACATCTCGCAGATCGACGTCGAGCGGTACCGCTCGCTGATCGAGCGGCTGGGTCTGCGCCGCTGACCCCCGTGTAGAGTGGGAGCGTTCTGGGCCGACTCGGCCTGGGCAAACGGTGCGGTTCGCGCAGATCCGCGTGTGCCGTTCCAGCGTGTTGGTACGCATGTCGCAAGGGAGCAGCCCGGTCTGTATCGGGCGGTCTTCGGTAGTGGCTGCCGGGCTCTCCGGATCTGGGGTAGGTCGGCCGCTTCGATCGATGGCCGTAGCCGCATTCAGACTTTTGCTCTCGGGTGATGCGTGGGCGCGCGAAAAAGCTGAATACCCAGAGAGGCCGTACGGACAACGTCATGTCTGTAGCTGAAATTGAACAGGGCGTCTTCGAGGCGACCGCCACCATCGACAACGGGAGCTTCGGCACCCGCACCGTCCGTTTCGAGACCGGCAGGTTGGCCCAGCAGGCCGCCGGTGCCGTCGTCGCGTACCTGGACGACGAAAACATGCTGCTGTCGGCGACCACCGCCAGCAAGTCTCCCAAGGAGCATTTCGACTTCTTCCCGCTGACGGTCGACGTCGAGGAGCGGATGTACGCCGCGGGCCGCATCCCCGGCTCGTTCTTCCGCCGCGAGGGCCGGCCGTCCACCGACGCGATCCTGACCTGCCGGCTCATCGACCGCCCGCTGCGCCCGTCGTTCGTCAATGGGCTGCGCAACGAGATCCAGGTCGTGGTGACGATCCTGAGCCTGGACCCGAACGACCTGTACGACGTGCTGGCGATCAACGCCGCGTCTGCCTCCACCCAGCTGAGCGGCCTGCCGTTCTCCGGTCCCATCGGGGGCGTGCGGGTGGCGCTGATCGACGGCACCTGGGTCGCCTTCCCCACCGTCGAGCAGCTCGAGCGGGCCGTCTTCGACATGGTGGTGGCCGGCCGCAAGGTCGAGGGCTCCGATGGTCCCGACGTGGCCATCATGATGGTCGAGGCCGAGGCCACCGAGAAGGTCATCGAGCTCGTCGAGGGCGGCGCGCAGGCGCCGACGGAAACCGTTGTGGCGCAAGGCCTGGAGGCCGCGAAGCCGTTCATCGCCGCGCTGTGCACCGCGCAGGAGGAGCTCGCCGGGGCCGCCGCCAAGCCCGTCGCCGAGTACCCGACGTTCCCGGACTACCAGGAAGACGTGTACTACTCGGTGGCCTCCGTGGCCACCGACGAGCTGGCCAAGGCGCTGACCATCGGCGGCAAGGCCGAGCGCGACGCGCGCACCGACGAGCTCAAGGCCGAGGTGCTGGCTCGTCTCGCCGAGACCTACGAGGGCCGCGAGAAAGAGGTCAGCGCCGCGTTCCGCTCGCTGACCAAGAAGCTGGTACGTCAGCGCATCCTCACCGACCACTTCCGCATCGACGGCCGGGGCATCACCGACATCCGCGCGCTCTCGGCCGAGGTCGCCGTCGTTCCCCGCGCGCACGGCAGCGCGCTGTTCGAGCGCGGCGAAACCCAGATCCTGGGTGTGACCACGCTGGACATGGTCAAGATGGCCCAGCAGATCGACTCGCTGGGACCCGAGACGTCCAAGCGCTACATGCACCACTACAACTTCCCGCCGTTCTCCACCGGCGAGACCGGCCGCGTCGGCTCGCCCAAGCGGCGCGAGATCGGGCACGGCGCCCTGGCCGAGCGGGCTTTGATCCCGGTGCTGCCCGGCGTCGAGGAATTCCCGTACGCCATCCGCCAGGTGTCCGAGGCGTTGGGCTCCAACGGCTCGACCTCGATGGGATCCGTTTGCGCCTCCACCCTGGCGCTGCTGAATGCCGGCGTGCCACTCAAGGCGCCGGTGGCCGGTATCGCGATGGGGCTGGTCTCCGACGACGTCGAGGTCGACGGAAAAACCGAGCGGCGCTTCGTCACTCTGACCGACATCCTCGGGGCGGAAGACGCGTTCGGCGACATGGACTTCAAGTGCGCCGGCACCAAGGACTTCGTCACCGCGCTGCAGCTGGACACCAAGCTCGACGGGATCCCGTCGCAGGTGCTCGCGGGTGCGCTGGCGCAGGCCAAGGACGCGCGGCTGACCATCCTCGAGGTCATGGCCGAGGCCATCGACGCCCCCGACGAGATGAGCCCGTACGCGCCGCGGGTGACCACCATCAAGGTGCCGGTCGACAAGATCGGTGAGGTCATCGGCCCCAAGGGGAAGGTCATCAACGCCATCACCGAGGAGACCGGCGCGCAGATCTCCATCGAGGACGACGGCACCGTGTTCGTCGGCGCCACCGACGGGCCCTCGGCGCAGGCCGCGATCGACAAGATCAACGCCATTGCGAACCCGCAGCTGCCGACTGTCGGCGAGCGATTCCTCGGAACCGTGGTCAAGACAACGGATTTCGGTGCATTCGTCTCGCTGCTGCCCGGACGCGACGGCTTGGTGCACATCTCCAAGCTCGGCAAGGGCAAGCGGATCGCGAAGGTCGAGGACGTCGTCAACGTCGGCGACAAACTGCGGGTCGAGATCGCCGATATCGACAAGCGCGGCAAGATCTCGTTGGTCCTGGTGGCGGAAGACGTGGCTATCGAAACCGCCGAACCCGCCGATGCCGGAGCGCCCCAGGAGACCGCGCCAGCCGATGCCCCCAGTTCCGTCTAGAAGGCCAGCAGCTGACCCTGCGGGCGCGTTGCGCCGGGGTAGTCACGACGTCGAGGCGACGAGCTCCGCGCTGCGCCGCACCACGCTGCCGGGGGGCCTGCGGGTGGTCACCGAATACCTGCCCGCGGTGCGTTCCGCGTCGGTCGGGGTCTGGGTCGGCGTCGGATCGCGCGACGAGGGTGCCAGCGTTGCCGGGGCGGCGCACTTCCTGGAGCATCTGCTGTTCAAGTCGACCCCGACCCGCAACGCCGTCGACATCGCGCAGGCGATGGACGCGGTCGGCGGGGAGCTGAACGCCTTCACCGCCAAGGAGCACACCTGCTACTACGCGCACGTGCTCGACAGCGATCTGGAGCTGGCCGTCGACCTCGTCGCCGACGTGGTGCTCAACGGCCGCTGCGCCGCCGACGACGTCGAACTCGAACGCGACGTCGTCCTCGAGGAGATCGCGATGCGCGACGACGACCCCGAGGACGCGCTGGGCGACATGTTCCTGGCCTCGCTGTTCGGCGATCACCCGGTGGGCCGGCCGGTCATCGGCACCGCGCGATCGGTGTCGGCGATGACGCGCGCCCAGCTGCATTCGTTCCATGTGCGGCGTTACACGCCGGAACGCATGGTCGTCGCGGTAGCCGGCAACGTGGACCACGACCACGTGGTCGAGCTGGTGCGCGAGCACTTCGGGCCTCGGTTGGTCCGCGGGCGTCATCCCGTTGCGCCCCGCAAGGGCTCGGGACGGGTGAACGGTGGCGGCGGCGGATTGCTGCTGGGACGCCGCGACGCCGAGCAGACCCACGTGTCCCTGGGCGTGCGCACGCCCGGGCGCGGTTGGGAGCACCGCTGGGCGCTCTCGGTGCTGCACACCGCCCTGGGCGGCGGGCTGAGCTCGCGGCTCTTCCAAGAGGTTCGAGAGTTGCGCGGGCTCGCGTACTCCGTCTACTCGGCGCTGGACATCTTCGCCGACAGTGGCGCGCTCTCGGTGTATGCCGCGTGTTTGCCCGAACGATTCGCCGACGTCATGCGAGTGACAAGCGCGGTGCTCGAATCGGTGGCACGCGACGGGATCACCGAAGCGGAATGCCGCATCGCCAAGGGCTCGTTGCGGGGCGGGATCGTGCTGGGCCTGGAGGATTCCGGCTCCCGGATGAGCCGGATCGGCCGCAGCGAACTGAACTACGGCAAGCACCGCAGCATCGAACACACCCTGCGGCAAATCGACGAGGTGACCGTTGAGGAGGTCAACGCGGTGGCGCACCGGCTGCTGAGCAAGCGCTACGGCGCCGCGGTTTTGGGACCCTTTGCCTCGAAACGGTCGCTGCCCCAACAACTTCGGGCGATGGTAAATTAGCCCGATGGTACTGGTCGGCCAGCGGGTACTGGGCTTCTGGGACATCATGGTGCCCATCGTCGGCGCGCCGATGGCCGGAGGCCCGGGCACCCCGGCGCTGGCTGCGGCGGTGACCAACGCGGGCGGGCTCGGTTTCATACCCGGCGGGTACCTCAGCGCGGAGCAGTTCGCCGACGACATCGCCAAGGCGCGCGCCGCCACCACCGGCCCGCTCGGCGTCAATCTGTTTGTGCCCCAACCCAGCGTCGCCGACTTCCTCCAGCTCGAGTACTACGCGGATGAACTTGACGAGATCGCCGACAGTTACAACGTCGAGGTGGGATACCCCCAATCAGGCGACGACGACGACTGGGAGCGAAAGCTCGAGGTGGTGGCCGATCTACGCCCGGAGCTGGTGTCGTTCACGTTCGGTGTGCCGTCGCCGGATGTCATCCGCCGGCTCGGCGCGTTGGGGTTATTGGTCATGGTCACGGTGACGTCGGCGTACGAGGCGGGCGTGGCCCTCGCCGCGGGTGCCGACAGCCTGGTGGTCCAGGGCCCGGACGCCGGCGGGCACCGCGGCACTTTTGCGCCGGACATGGAGCCCAATACCGAGTCGCTGCACGAGCTGCTCGCCCGGATTCGCAAGGCACACGACGTCCCGCTCATCGCGGCGGGCGGGCTGGGCACCGCCGAGGATGTGGCCGGGGTGCTGGACAGGGGAGCGGTGGCCGCGCAGGTCGGCACGGCATTGCTACTCAGCGACGAAGCCGGCACCCATGCCGCACACCGCTCTGCCCTGAAGCATCCGCTCTTCACCGCCACCATCGTCACGCGCGCGTTCTCCGGCCGGTATGCGCGAAGTTTGGAGAATCAGTTCATCCGCCTGCTTGATCGCGTTGCGCCACTGGGTTATCCGGAGGTCAACCACATGACGGCGCCGATCCGCGCGGCGGCGGCCGAACGCGGGGACCCAAACGGCATGAACCTCTGGGCCGGAACGGGGTTCAAGGACGCCCGTCCCGGGCCCGCAGCCGACATCATCGCCGGGCTCGTCGAATAGAGTTAGCCCAACACGCTCGCCGGTTCGGTGAACGCCAAATCCAGGTCGGCGGCCACCCGCTCGGACAACAGCGCACCGTCGTGCGTCGAAAGCCCTTTTGCCAGAGCGGGATCCGACCGGCACGCCGCCCGCCAGCCCTGGTCGGCGAGCTTCAGCACATACGGCATCGTCGCGTTGGTCAGCGCGAAGGTCGAGGACTTCGGTACTGCGCTGGGCATGTTCGCCACACAGTAGAACAGCGTGTCGTGCACGGTGAACGTCGGGCAATCGTGGGTGGTCGGCCGGGAGTCCTCGAAGCAGCCGCCCTGGTCGATCGCGATGTCTACCAATACGGAGCCCGGATTCATATGTGCGACAAGCGAATTCGAGATCAGCGTGGGCGCTTTGGCGCCCGGCACCAGGACGGCGCCGATCACCAGGTCGGCCGCTTTCACGGCGCCTTCGAGCTCGTAGGCCGAAGAGTAGCGGGTGCGGACCGCGACGCCGAACTCCGCGTCGAGCCGGCGAAGCTTGTCGATGTTGACGTCGAAAACCGTCACCGCCGCGCCCATGCCGCTGGCCACCCGGGCGGCGTTGTAGCCCGCGGTGCCGCCGCCGATCACCACCACGTCGGCCGGTTCGACGCCGGGCACCCCGCCCATCAGCACGCCGCGACGATGGGGAGGCCCGCCGTGGGTCCGCATCAGTTGATAAGCCCCGACCTGCGCGGAAAGCCGGCCCGCGACTTCGCTCATCGGCGCCAGCAGCGGCAGCGCGCCGTCGGCCGATTGGACGGTCTCGTACGCGATCGAGGTCGTGCCGGACGACAACAACGCCTCGGTGCAGGCGCGCGATGCGGCCAAATGCAAGAACGTGAACAGGGTCTGGCCGCGCCGCAGGCTGGCGTACTCGTCGGGCAGCGGTTCTTTGACCTTGAGCAGCAGATCGGCCTCGGACCACACTTGCCCGGCGGTGTTGATCAGCTGGGCACCCGCGGCCTTGAAATCCGCGTCGGAGATTGCCGAGCCCTCGCCGGCGCCTGCCTGCACGAGCACCTCGTGGCCGCGGCGCGTCAGTTCGACCACGCCGGACGGGGTGAGGGCCACCCTGAATTCGTTGTTCTTGGTCTCGGTCACGACGCCGACGCGCATGGCTCAAGTGTGAAGAAAGTTCGGAGAGCCTTCAAACATGCTGACGATAATTCTATAAAGTACACATATGGCCGATAAGTTAGCGAAACCAGCGGCTGCCCCGGACGATTCACCGAAGGATGTTCGGCCCGTTGATCTACCCGTCGATCTGGACGGCGTGGACCGCAGGATCCTGGGTTTGCTGCACGCCGATGCGCGCATCCCCAATAACGCGCTCGCCGAGGCGGTCGGGATCGCGCCGTCGACGTGTCATGGCCGGGTGCGCCGGTTGACGGACCTCGGCGTCATCCGGGGTTTCTACACCGACATCGACCCGGTCGCGGTGGGGATGCCCCTGCAGGCGATGATCTCCGTCAGCCTGCAGTCCAACGCGCGCGGCAAGATCCGCAGCTTCATCGCACAGATCCGCCGCAGGCGGCAGGTGATGGACGTCTATTTCCTCGCCGGCGCAGACGATTTCCTGTTGCACGTCGCCGCGCGCGACACCCAGGACCTGCGCTCGTTCGTGGTCGAAAACCTCAACGCCGACGCCGACGTCGCCGGCACCCAGACGTCGCTGATCTTCGAACATCTCCGTGGGGCGGCGCCCATCTAGGGCATATGATCCACCAATGAGTGAGCCCTGTGTGTCGGCCAGCGTTCAGATCGACGCCCGCCCGGACGTGGTCTACGGGCTCATCACCGACCTGCCGACGCTGGCGTCGCTTGCCGAGGAGGCGGTGGCGATGGAATGGCTCAAGGGTGACGCCGTCCGCCCCGGTGCGGTGTTCGTCGGGCACAACCAAAACGGCGGCAAGCGGTGGAGCACGAAATGCACCGTCACCGACGCCGAGCCGGGCCGCACCTTCGCGTTCGACGTGCGGCACACGGTCTTCCCGATCGCGCGGTGGCAATACGACATCACCGACTTGGCGGCGCTTGATTTGGACGCGTCGGGCGGCGGGTGCCGGGTCACCGAAAGCACCTGGGACCGCCGGCCGGGTTGGTTTGCCAAGCTCGCGGGCAGGGCCACCGGCGTGACCGACCGGGTGGCCGCCAACAGAAAACACATCGAGCTCACCCTGCAGCGCCTCAAGCAGCGCGCCGAGGGCGGGTAACTCCAGGGCGGTGGCACCGATGACAAGACGCGATCCCGCCGTAGCCGTCGTCGGAGCCGGCATGTCCGGGTTGTGCGTCGCAATTGCGTTGCTGCGCAGCGGAATTACCGATGTCACCATCTACGAGAAGGCCGACGAGGTGGGCGGCACCTGGCGCGAGAACACCTATCCCGGCCTGGTCTGCGACATACCCTCGCGGGTCTACCAGTACTCGTTCGCCCGCAAACCCGACTGGTCGCACCTGTTCTCGCCGGGCGGCGAAATCCAGGCGTATTTCTGTGCCATCGCCGATCGCTTCGGGCTGCGGGACCGCATCCGGTTCGGCACCGAAATCACCCATGCCCACTTCGAGGACGGCCGCTGGGTGCTGCACACGGATGCCGGCGACGAGTCCACCGTGGACTTCCTGATCTCGGCCACCGGCGTGCTGCATCACCCCCGGATGCCGTCGATCCCCGGCCTGGACGACTTCGCCGGCCACGTCTTCCATTCGGCGCGCTGGGATCACGACGTCACGTTGCGGGGGCGCCGAATCGCGGTGGTGGGCAACGGATCTACCGGTGTCCAGCTCGTCAGCGGCCTGGCCGGGCTGGCCGGTCACGTCACGATGTTCCAGCGCACCGCGCAATGGGTGCTGCGGCTGGCCAATCCCCGATATAGCAGGTTCACCGCCATTACCCGGCGGAAGATCCCGTGGCTCGACGGGTTGGCGTATCGCGGGTACAGCCGCGCCTACGACTTCTTCTCGGTGGGGCTGATCAAGCCCGGCTTGCGCCGACGGATCATGGCGGCGCTGTGCCGCGCCAGCCTCTGGGAGGTGCGCGATCGCGAACTGCGCCGGGCGCTGACACCGGACTACACGCCGGCGTGCAAACGGTTGGTGATGTCGAACGGCTTTTACCGGGCGATGCAGCGCGACGACGTCGAGCTGGTCACCGCCGGCATCGACCACGTGGAGCGGCGCGGCATCGTCACCGACGACGGCGTGCTGCACGAGACCGACATCATCGTGTTCGCAACGGGATTCGACACGCACGCGTTCTTCCGGCCGATGGAGCTGATCGGCCGGGACGGCATCCGCGCCAACGACGTCTGGCGCGACGGTCCGAGGGCCTACCAAACGGTCGCCCTGTCGGGCTTTCCCAACTTCTTCATGATGCTCGGGCCGCACAGCCCGGTGGGAAACCTGGCGCTCACGACGGTGGCCGAATCACAGTCCGACCACATCCTGGGCTGGATCGAGCGCTGGCGCCGCGGCGAATTCGACACTATCGAGCCGACGGCCTCGGCAACCGAGCGTTTCAACGCGAAGCTGCGTGCCGCGATGCCGGACACCGTGTGGACCACCGGCTGTAACAGCTGGTATCTGAACAAGGACGGGGTGCCCGAGGTGTGGCCGCTGACCCCGGCCGAGCACCGCTCCATGCTGGCCAACCCCGATCCCAGTCAGTACGAGTTGGCATAAATCCCTCGGACATCCCACGGGCGCAAAACCCGGTACCGGCGGTTTCGCATATCTGGGCCGAGTCACTATACTTGCCCGTGATGTTCACCGTCGACGACCAGGCCGCCGGGCCCCACTATGGCCGGTCCGGGACGTCGCTGGACCACGAGCGCCTCGTGCTCGAAGCTCGCGACGTCGAGTTCGACTGGGCGAAGCTGCCGCTTCACTACGTGCCCGGCGAGCCGTTTGCCACCCACGTCCTCGACGTGTTGCACCTGCTGCTGCCGGCGGGCGAGGAGTTTTTCGTCGACGTCTTCAAGAGGACGTTGCCGTTGATCAAAGACGATCAGCTGCGGCTGGATGTGCAGGGGTTCATCGGTCAGGAGGCCGTGCATTCCCAGGCGCACTCCGGGGTGCTCGACCACTTCGCCGCCCGAGGCGTCGACGTGACGCCCTACACCGACCAGATTGGCTGGCTGTTCGGAAAGCTGCTGGGCGAACGGCCGCGGTGGAGCCCCCGGCGACAGCACAGCTGGCTGCTGGAGCAGGTTTCCTTGGTGGCGGCGATCGAGCACTACACCGCGATTTTGGGTGAGTGGATTCTGAATGCCCCGGCGCACGATGCGATTGGCACCGACCCGACCATGCTGGACATGCTGCGGTGGCACGGGGCCGAAGAGGTCGAGCACAAGGCGGTGGCCTTCGACACCATGAAGCACCTGCGGGCCGGATACTGGCGGCAGGTGCGCGCCCAGCTGGTGGTGACGCCCGCGATGCTGTGGTTGTGGATTCGCGGGGTGCGGTTCATGTACTCGGTGGATCCGCAGCTGCCGCCCGGGACCAAGCCGCGCTGGCGGGACTACTTTCGGGCGGCCCGGCGCGGCCTGGTCCCCGGGCCTATGCGATTCATCCGGGTCGTCGCCGATTACTACCGGCCGGGGTTCCACCCGTCGCAGCTGGGCGGGCTGGGGCTCGCGGTCGACTATCTGGCCCTCTCGCCCGCCGCCCGCGCGTCGCACTGATCTATGAGCATCACGTCCCGCATCACCGCGTCCGATGGCGTCGAGCTGGCGGTTCACGCCTACACCGAGATCGACCCGGCGCGCCCGACCATCCTGGCTATCCACGGCTATCCCGACAACCACCACGTGTGGGACCCGGTGGCCGAGGAATTCGGAGCGCGCTACCCGGACCGCTACAACTTGGTGGCCTACGACGTGCGCGGAGCCGGCGAATCATCCCGTCCACCAAGACGATCCGGATACGCCTTCGGACAGCTGGTGTCCGATATCGGCGCGGTGATCGACAGCCTGGGAGTGCAGCGGGTCCACCTGCTGGCCCACGACTGGGGCTCGATTCAGGCCTGGGCCGCCGTCACGGATGATCCGGTGATGGGCGACTCGGTCATGGGCAGGGTCGCCTCCTTCACGTCGATCTCGGGTCCGCACCTGCGATACGCGGGCGCCTTCCTGCGATCCGGCCGCTCGCCCCGGACGCTGGCCCAGGTCGCCAGGCAATTGGTGTCGTCGGGCTATATCGGTTTCTTCCTGTGTCCGGTTGTGCCGGAGTTGGCGTTTCGCTCGCGCCTGGGCGTGAAAGTCGTTGAAGCTCTGGAACGTATCGGCCGGTCGAGCACGCGGAGCAAGTACCACAAGGCGCCGCGCTCCGTTGCCGACTATGTCAACGGGCTCAACCTGTACCGGGAGAACATGCCCGCGCCGTTCTTGTCGCCGGGGCCGGAGCTACCCAAAACCACCGTGGCGGTCCAGGTGCTGGTGCCGCGCAGGGACGTCTTCGTGACGCCGGCCCTGCAACGGTTCACCGGCGCGATACCCGATGGCGGCCGGGTGATTTCGATCGAGGGCGGCCACTGGGTGGTGACCTCGCGCCCCGAGGTCATCGCCCGGCTGACCGCCGAATGGGTCGACTGTAACGTCGATCGCGCTGTCGACAGCACTATCAGCGGCGCGCTCGCCGGGCTGGGCGTGCGCGGCGGACCGCGCGAGGTACAAGGCAAGCTCGCCCTCGTCACCGGGGCAGGTGCCGGCATCGGCAGGGCCACCGCGGTCGAACTGGCCCGGCACGGCGCGCGCAAGGTCGTGATCGTCGATCGCGATCTGGCCGCCGCCCACGAAACCGCGGACGCCGTTCGCGCCGCGTGCGCCGAGGCGGCGGTGTACCAGGCCGACGTCAGCGACGAATCCGCGATGAATAACCTTGCCGCACAAGTCCTCAACGAGCACGGTGTCGTCGACATCCTGGTGAACAACGCCGGCATCGGAATGGCCGGCCGGTTCCTGGAGACGACGTCGGCGAACTGGGACGACATCCTCGGCGTCAACGTCCGCGGCGTCATCTCCGGCAGCAGGGCGTTCGGCGCCCAGATGGTCGAGCGGGGCGAGGGCGGAACGATCATCAACGTGGCGTCCGCGGCGGCGTTCCTGCCGTCGAAATCCATGGTCGCCTACAGCACGACCAAGGCGGCGGTGCTGGCGTTCAGCGAATCACTGCGGGCCGACCTCGCCGACGAGGGGATCACCGTGACTGCGGTGTGCCCGGGGTTCGTCAATACCAACATCGCCAAAAGCACCATCTACGCGGGCATGTCGGCCGAACAGCAGGCGCGCGCCCGGGACAAGGCCGACGCGGCCTACCGGCGCCGCAACTACACACCGGAAGCCACCGCCCGAGCGATCGTCAAGGCCATCGGACGCGGCCCGGCCGTGTTACCGATCGCCGCCGAGTCCAGGATCGGCTACGCGATGAGCCGCATCAGCCCGTCGATGATCCGGCTGTTCGCGCGTTTCGACCTGCGCCGAAAATAGGGCCAGCGCTAGGGATTTGACTGTGCCGGAAAGTATTTGGGGATCAAGCATTTGGGAATCTAGGCCCGCCGACCTCTATGGCCGCCGCGACCGCGATCGGCTGGGCACGGTGCTGTGGGGGATTCGCACGGTGATCGGCGGATTCGCCTCGGTCTCGCGATGGGAGCCGTCGCGGGTCAAGCCGGTGCGGCGGACGCAGGCCGCGGTGGTCACCAAACGCGAACTCGCCGCGCCGGACGTCGTTGCGTTGACGCTGGCCGATCCCGACGGCGGATTGCTGCCGTCCTGGACGCCGGGCGGGCACATCGACGTCCAGTTGCCGTCGGGCCGGCGACGGCAGTACTCGCTGTGCGGTCCGCCCGGGCGGCGCACCGACTACCGCATCGCCGTGCGCCGGATCGCCGACGGCGGTGGCGGTTCGATCGAGATGCACGATGCGTACGACGTGGGTGACACGTTGGTGTTCGAAGGACCGCGTAATGCGTTCTATCTGGGCGCGGCCGAGCGCGATGTGCTGTTTGTGATCGGCGGCATCGGGGTGACACCCATCTTGCCGATGTTGCAGGTGGCCCAGCAGCGCGGAATCGACTGGCGCGCCGTCTATGCGGGCAGCAGCCGCGAATTCATGCCGTTCCTGCGCGAGGTGGTCGCGGTGGCGCCAGAGCGGGTCACTGTGTGGGCCGACGACGAGCACGGCCGAGTGGCCGGCGTGGACGAGCTACTGGCCGGCGCCGGGCCGACGACGGCGGTCTACGTGTGCGGACCCACCGGCATGCTGGAAGCGGTGCGGGTGGCCCGCAACGAACATGCCGATGCGCCACTGCATTACGAGCGGTTCAGCCCACCGCCGGTGGTTGACGGCGTTCCCTTCGAGCTCGAGCTCGCGCGCTCCGACCGGGTGCTGCGCGTGCCCGCGAATCGGTCCGCGCTGGACGTGATGCTCGACCACGATCCGACGACCGCCTACTCCTGCCAGCAGGGTTTCTGTGGGACCTGCAAGGTCAAAGTCCTTGCCGGACAAGTCGATCACCGCGGCCGAACCGCGGTCGGCGACGACGAGATGGTGGTCTGCGTGTCGCGGGCAAAGGGCGATCGTTTGGTCATCGACGCCTGACGGGGTCAGTCTCGTGCCGGAGATCGATACAGCCGGTAGCCCACATGCGGCACGGGCACGTCGGGCAGTGGCTTCCAGACCAGGGTGCGGCCATCGAGGCGGAAGTTTCTCTTCTCGTAGAATTCGCGTGCCTTGCAGTTCTTTTCGGCGCACCACAAGATCACGTCGCCGGAGGGGTTGGCGCGCACCGCCGTGTCGAGTAGGCGGCCACCGATGCCGCAGCCCTGGCTTTCCTCCGCGGTGTAGAGGGCGTCGATTTGTAGGTCTTCGGGATTGACCTCGTCGGGTCCGAAGATGGTCACGCCGACTGTCTTGCCGTCGGCCTCCGCGATCCACATGGACCAGCCGGGTCGACTGAGATCTTGCGGGTAAGTCTCGGTGGCCCAGCGCCGCGGCGAGCCGAGAATGTCGAGCAGGTGGTCCGCCAGTATCCCCGACCACGACTGCCGCCACACGGGATAGTGCATCCGTGCGACGTCAGCGAAATCGGCCGGAGTGGCTTCACGGATCCTGATCATTCGGTGTTCTCCGATGATCTCCGATGATCACTGTCTCGCGAACCCTCCAAGTACGCGGCGAGGGCGTTGGTCAGACCCCGACGCGCCATGTCGAGGTCGGCATACGACCCCAGCTGGCGCTCCGACACCAGGCCGCGCATCGCGCCGGGGATGAGGGCGGCCACCTCGCGTACCCGTTCGGGATCGACGTCGAGACCGGCGAAGGCATGCTGGCAGGTGTCCAGCCAGCTCTTGCCCCAGGAGAACAGTTCGGTGGCGGTTCGCGGGTAGAGACGCTCGAGCTCGTCAGGGTCCCGAGGCAGCGCGGCCCGCAGATTCTCGATCGCGCGCGAGTCCGCCGACGCCAAGCCGCGGTAGAGCGTTTCGATGATGGCGCCGACACGCTCTCGCAGCGGTGCGTCCGGGTGGACCGGCGCGGACAGCGCGGAGAAGGTCGCGGCCCGCCGCTCGGCGGTGCGGTGCAGCACCGCGGCCCAGAAACCGTCGGTGTCGCCGAACTGGTACTGCACGGCGCCCCAGGTGGCGCCGATGTCCTTGGCGATGCGGTTGGCCGACACCGAGCCCGGTTCGCCCGATGCCAGCGACCGCAGCGCGGCCTCCAGCATGCTCTCGCGGGTCGCGTTGCCACGCCGATTGGGCCGCCGATTGGGGCGCCGACCGGCGGCTTTTGTTTCGGGCACCCGCCTAGCCTAACATTTTCATAGACGGTACTGTGATTCTGCGCGTCTGTGATTCTGTTCGCGAAGGAGGGCTCTGATGGCAGGGTTAAATGGCTAAGCCGCCGTTGTCGATGAAACCGACCGGATGGTTCCAGGTCGCGTGGTCCGACGAGATCGGCGTCGGCGACGTGCACCGGATGAAGTACTTCGACCAGGAGATGGTCGCCTGGCGCGCCGAGTCCGGCGAGCTCACCGTGATGAACGCCTATTGCGAACACCTCGGCGCGCACCTGGGCTACGGCGGCAAGGTGGTAGGCGAGGTGCTGCAATGCCCGTTTCACGGGTGGCAGTGGAGCCCGCAGGGGCGCAACGTGTGCATCCCGTATCAGGACCATCCCAACCGCGGCCGGCGCATCCGCACCTATCCGGTCGTCGAACGCAACGAGTCCGTCTACATCTGGCACGACGCCGAACGTCGCGAGCCCTATTTCGACGCGCCCGACGTATTTGCCGCGTTCGGCGACGGCAGCAGCGCCGACGACTACTACCCACAGCAGCGCCTGTACCGCGAAAGCCTCGAGCTGCACCCGCAATACGTGCTGGAAAACGGCGTCGACTTCGCACACTTCAAGTTCGTGCACAACACCCCGATCGTGCCGGTCTTCACCCGGCACGACTTCGACGAGCCGGTCTCGTTCGTCGACTTCACCATCACCTTCGAAGGCGACGACGGCCAGAAGATCGAGGACGTCAACAGCGGGGTGGAGGCCATCAACGGCGGCCTGGGAATCGCTGTGACCAAGAGCTGGGGCATGGTCGACAACCGCACCATCTCGGCGATCACACCGGTCGACGAGCGCACCTCGGACGTCCGGTTCATGGTCTACATCGGCCGCCCTAAGGTTGGCGCGGGCAAGGATCCGGCCCGGGCCGAGACCAGGGCGCAGGAGTTCGGCCGCGAAGTGATCCGCCAGTTCGAGCAGGATGTCGAAATCTGGCAGCACCAACGTTATTCGGATCCACCCGCGCTGGCCACCGATGAGTACGAGGGTTTCACCGCGATTCGCAAGTGGGCCAAGCAGTTCTACGCAGCATCCCAGAAAGGCTGAACTTCATGAACGCACCCGCTCGACCGATCCGCGTCTTCCAGGTCGGAAGTGGAAACGTCGGCTCGGAGATGATCAAGCGGATCGCCACCCAGCCCGACCTGGAACTCGTTGGCGTGCACTGCTATTCGCCGGAGAAGGTCGGCAAGGACACGGGCGAGTTCGCCGGCTTGGCTCCCAACGGGGTGACGTTTACCGGGAGCGTCGAGGAGATCATCGCCGCCAAGCCCGATGTGCTGACGTTTCACGGCGTCTTTCCCGATGAGGACCTCTACGTCAAAGTGCTCGAGGCCGGGATCAACATCGTCACCACCGCCGACTGGATCACCGGCTGGCATCGCGACAAGAACCACCCGCACCCGTCTGGCAAGCCGGTGACCCAGCTGCTGGCGGAGGCGTGCGAGAAGGGCGGTGCGAGCTTCTACGGCACCGGGATGAACCCGGGGCTGAACCAGATTCTGGGCGTCGTGTGCTCGGCCGACGTCGCCGACATCGAGAACATCACCACCATCGAATCCGTCGACGTGTCATGCCACCACTCCAAGGACACCTGGATCGAGGTCGGCTACGGCCAGCCCGTCGACGATCCCGAAATCCCGTCGAAGTTGGAGAAGTACACCCGCGTCTTCGCCGACAGCGTGCTGATGATGGCGGATTGCTTCGATCTGCCGCTCGACGAGGTCAAGTTCAGCTACGAATTGGGCGCCTGCACCAAGGACGTCGACCTGGGCTGGTACACGCTCCCCAAGGGCTCGCTGGGCGGCAACTATCTCAAATACCAGGGCATCGTCGACGGGGTGCCGCGGGTCGAGACGCACCTGGAGTGGCAGATGACCCCGCACACCGACCCGAGCTGGAACATCAAGGGCTGCTACATCACCCAGATCAAGGGCGACCCGTGCATCTACAACAAACACATGATTTTCCCCAAACCCGGTGTGGACCTGTCCAACCCGGACAACTTTGCCTCGATCGGCATGACCGTGACCGGGATGCCCGCGTTGTACTCGATCAAGTCGGTGGTGGCGGCGCCCCCGGGACTGATCACCAGCGCCGACCTGCCGCTGCGCGGCTTCGCGGGGCGGTTCAAGAGGTAGCACCGGTGATGGGGCGTCAAGGGGCTTCGTCGTCGTCATCGTCATCGTCATCGTCATCGTCGAAGAGGCGTTCCGGGTGGTGGTAGTCGTTGGTGCGCGCGCCGCGGTCCAGCTGCGGTGGCGGGATCCACGCGGTGCGACCGTCGGGGAGTTTCCTTGTCCGCCAGCCTTTTTCGATCAGCTTGTGGTGGGGTGTGCAGGCGAAGGTGAGCTTGTCCGCATCGGTCATCCCGCCTGTGGCCCAGTCGTCGACGTGGTGGACCTCGGACCAGTAGCCGGGTCCGTCGCAGCCGGGGTGGGTGCAGCCGCGATCCTTCGCGTAGAGGACTATTCGTTGATCCGGTGACGCGATTCGTCTTGACCGGCCCAGGTACAACGGCCGGCTTGAGTGGTCGTCGAACACGGCCAGGTAGTGGTAGGCGTGGCCGGCCATGCGGATCACGTCGCGCATCGGCAGCAGCGTCCCGCCGCCCGTGACTGCCCGGCCCGCGCCCGACGTCAGTTCCTGCAGCGTGGTCGACACGATGACGGTGACCGGCAAGCCGTTGTGCACGCCGAGTTTCGGATCGCCCAACCGGCCGCGCACCAGGGCGTTCAGCGCGTCGTGCTGGCGCTGGGCATGGTTGCGCGTGTCGCTGACCGCCGACTCCTCGGTGGGTTCGCCTTCGACGCAAGGGGTTTGGTCGTCCGGATTGCACATTCCGGGCGCGGCGAACCGGGCCAGCCACGCGTCGAGGCCGGCGCGCAATTCCGGGGATGCCACCAGCTTCCCGAGGCTCATCCCGTCGGGGCGCTGACCGCACCATGTGAAGCCGCGCTTCCGCGCGCGGTCAGAGTCGGAGAATTTGCCGTCGGGATTGATCCGCAGCGCGCATTGGTGCGCCACCTTCTGAAGCTGGTCGGGACGCAGCTTCATCGCCTGGCGGGCCAGAAAGCGCTCGGCTTTTTCTACCGTTTCGACGGGTATCGCATCCGGCAGGTCAGCGACGAATGTCTGAATCACCCGCACGTGCTGACCGTCAAGCAGCCCCTCGCGCCAGGCCTCGGCGGTGGCCGGCAGCTCGGGTGGCAATTCCTCGCCCGTGAGCGTCAGGCGCGGGGAAAGCTGTTTGGCGTCGCGGACCCGACGGCCGGCTTCGGCGCAGCTGATCCGCAGCCAGTCGGCGACCACTTTGTGGACCGGGCCGCCAATGTCGGCCGGATCCTCTTTCGCGAGGCCGCCGATGACGTCGTTGCTTACGGCCATCTGTCGTCGTCGGGCCGTCTCCATTCGCTCCAGCAGGCGCAGCCTGACCGCGGGGCTCAGGACCTAGAATTCGAACATGCGTTCGATCGAGGTTCCGGCCGAAGTGGCTGCCGCTTTGGAAGCGCAGGACGCCGCCGACGCGGCGATCCGGCGCCTGAACTTCGACGTCCTGAGCCCCGCGGTCAGGCTGCGCCTGCTGGAGCGAATGGAGACGGCCCGACGACGACAGATGGCCGTAAGCAA
>NZ_MBET01000017.1:0-739 GCF_001954215.1 Mycobacterium sp. IS-2888 | reverse complement strand
CGGGTGTTTGTGCTTGATGCGGGGTTGTCTCCGGTTCCGGTGGGGGTGCTTGGTGAGTTCTATGTCGCGGGCGCGGGTGTGGCCCGGGGATATCGCGGCCGCCCGGCGTTGACCGCGACGCGGTTTGTGGCCTGCCCGTTCGGGCCGGCCGGGGCGCGCATGTATCGCACCGGCGATGTAGGGCGATGGACCGCACACGGCGCACTGGAATTCGTGGGCCGCGCCGATCAACAAGTCAAGATCCGCGGATTTCGGGTGGAGCCCGGCGAAGTCGAGGCCGTGCTGGCCACCCACCCTCGCGTAGCGCACGCCGTCGTCATCGCCCGCAGCGCCCCCAACGCCGCCGACGACGTCAACAACACCCACCTGGTGGGCTACGTCGTGCTCACACCACCATCCACCGCGAGCGACGCGAGCACGACCGCCGCACTGGCCGGCGACATCCGGCGGTATGCCGCGACACGACTGCCCGAGTTCATGGTGCCCGCCGCAGTCATGGTTCTTGAGGCCCTGCCATTGACCGCCCACGGCAAACTCGACCGAAAAGCCCTGCCGGCCCCGCAGTTTGTCAGCGACGTGGCCTACCGAGCGCCCCGCGACCCACGCGAAACAGTGCTGGCCAACCTATTCGCCGAAGTCCTCGGGGCCAACAAAGTCGGCATCGACGACAGCTTCTTCGCCCTGGGCGGACACTCCCTCTCAGCGACCCGACTCGTCGCGCGCATCCGCACCGAACTCG
>NZ_MBET01000016.1:0-1617 GCF_001954215.1 Mycobacterium sp. IS-2888 | reverse complement strand
AGCCGGTCCCTGAAGCGGTCCCCGAATCAGCCTCTGCCCCAGGCGAACTCAACGCCTCCGCGGTACGAACCATGTGGCCGACGGTGCGGGACAAGGTGCGCCAGCGCAGCCGCACCACCGAGGTCATGCTCGCCGGCGCCACCGTCCGGGCGATCGAGGGCAACACGTTGGTGCTCACCCACGCCTCGGCGCCGCTGGCCAAGCGGCTGTCCGAACAGCGCAACGCCGACGTCATCGCCGAAGCGCTCAAGGACGCGCTGGGAGTGAACTGGCGAGTGCGGTGTGAGGCCGGCGCGGCGGAGCCCGCGCCGAGCGCCCCGCCGCCCGCCAAGCCGGACCCTCCCGCGGAGGAGCCCGCCGAAGCGGATTCGGCCCGGCGGGACGAAGAGGAACACATGCTCGCCGAAGCGGGGCGCGACGAGCCGTCGGCGCCGCGCCGCGACCCCGAAGAGGCCGCGCTCGAGCTATTACAGAACGAGTTGGGCGCGCGCCGAATCGATAACGCCTAGGGCTGCCACCACGGCCGCAGCGGCAGATCGTCGTCGCCCCACTCGTCGACCTTGGCCGCCAGCACGTGATGCAGCTGAAGGTTGTTGCGCTCGAAGGCCACTCGTGACGCCGCCATGTACAGGCCCCACACCTTGGCCGTGGGCAACCCGACCTCCGCGACCCCCTCGTCCCAGTGCTCGACCAGATTGCGGCACCAGTCACGCAGCGTCATCGCGTAGTGATGCCGGAAGTTCTCCTCGTGCAACACCTCGAAACCGGCGTCCTGGATGTCGGTGACGATGCGGCCCGAGCCGGTCAGCTCCCCGTCCGGGAACACGTAGCGGTCGGTGAACCCGCCGGCGAAGGGGGTCGACTTGTTGTCGTGCCGGGTGATGCAGTGATTGAGCAGCAGGCCGCCGGTGCGCAACTTCGACTTCAGGAAGCCGAAATAGGCGGGGTAGTTCTTGACGCCGATGTGCTCGGTCAGCCCGATCGAGGAAACGGCGTCGAACCCCGCCTCGCCCACGTCGCGGTAGTCGGAGTGCCGCACTTCAGCAAGCTCCGCGAGTCCTTCGGCCTCGATCGCGTTTTTCGCCCACTTCGCCTGCTCGGCCGACAGGGTGGCGCCGATCGCCCGCACACCGCGACGCGCGGCGTAGCGCACCATGCCGCCCCAGCCGCAGCCGACGTCGAGCAGCCGGTCGCCCGGTTGCAGCCGCAGCTTCTCGAAAATCAGCCGGTACTTGTTCTCCTGGGCCTCTTCCAGCGTTGCGTCGGCGTTGGGGTACACCGCGCAGGTGTAGGTCATGGACGGGCCCAGCACCCACTCGTAGAAGGTGTTGGACACGTCGTAGTGGTGGTGGATGGCCTCGGCGTCCCGGGTCTTGCTGTGCATGACGCCGGCGGCGACCCGGCGCCACCGCGGCGGCGCCTCCTCCGGGGGTGGGGCGACGGGCAACAGGTGTTCCACACCGATCGAGCGGACAACGTTGGCGAGCACCCGCGCCGACGGCCGCCTGAAGTTGACCCTGTCGGTCAGCGCCTTGAGCAGGGGGTACGGATCCCCGGGGGGCACGCCGTGCGCCTGCAGATCACCCGAGACGTAGGCGCGGGCGAGACCGAGTTCGC
>NZ_MBET01000015.1:0-1144 GCF_001954215.1 Mycobacterium sp. IS-2888 | reverse complement strand
GGCCGCCCGCGGCCAGTTGCGGGGTGACCGCGGCGACGTTTTGGGCGGAGTTGCCTGCCGGGGTGGCCTGGGCCTGGGCGACTGCCAGGGCTTGTTCGGCGGGGGCCTCAGGCGTGGTGGTATTGGGAGGGGTGTCAAACGGCTCGAGCGCGGAGGCCAGCGCCGCGGAGGCCGAATAGGCATACATGGTGGCGGCGTCTTGGGCCCACATCTCCATGTACTGGGCTTCGGTGGCCATGATGGCCGGGGTGTTTTGGCCAAAGAAGTTGGTCGCGATCAGCGTCATCAACAACACCCGGTTGGCCGCGATCACCGGCGGGGGCACCGTGCCCACAAACGCGGTCTCGTAGGCTCCCGCGGCCGCGCGGGCCTGGTTGGCGGTCTGCTCGACTTGCCCGGCCACCGTCGAGAGCCAGGCCACATAGGGACTGACCGCGGCCAGCATCGACCTCGAGGCCGGACCCACCCACGGGGCGCTGGTCAACTCCGAAACCACCGACCCATAGCCACTGGCCGCGGTGGCCAACTCCGCGGCCAACTCATCCCATGCAGCAGCCGCCGCCAACATCGGCCCCGACCCCGGACCCGCATACATCAGACCCGAGTTGACCTCCGGTGGTAATGCGCCGAAATCGAGCACCTACGAACCACCGTGCCCGAACGGCATGGGTTTACTCACGCATCGCCCCCGCATGACGACATTCACCAAGTTGCTTTTGAGTGAGGCTAATCGGGAGGACTCCCCTGACCTCCCCGCCGCAGCGACCCGCCGCGGAACCGCCACCCTAACCTGTGCGGGACCTGAGACGGACGACGCGGCGCCCATACGCCTACGCCTCTCCGCAAGACCTGCCCACCACCTGCGGCAACATCCGATAACGTCTGCGACGGGCGGGAGGTGTTAGCGGCTCCACCGGTCATTGCCGCGGCATGTTTGGGCGGTAAATGCCTCGACCTGGGATAAAAATCCGGCCGCAGCTAAAGCCGCCGGCGCCACGTCGTTCGGACTAGGACGCCCGAAGGCGCGCCGGCCGCACGTGTGTGCGGGGCGCGCCTTCGGGGTGTGTGGTTTAGCCGGCGGAGAGGGGGCGGGCCATGACGGTGGGTTTGAAGCCGTAGCGTGGGCCTGCGCCGGCGCCGCGCA
>NZ_MBET01000014.1:0-81494 GCF_001954215.1 Mycobacterium sp. IS-2888 | reverse complement strand
CCCCCCCCCCCCCCCCCCCCCCCCCGCCGCCCCGGGGCCGGCGCCGGCCCCCCCCCCGGCCCCCCCCCCCCGCGTGTTTGGGGGGGTTGCCCCGGGGGCCGCCCCCCCGGCGCCCCCGGGGGCCCCCCCCCCGCCCCGGCCCGGGCCGGCGCGAAACCGCGCCTCGGCCCGACGATGTTCGCCGACGTAGGCGATGCCGTGAAACGGCATGCCGCCCGGGTCAACCCCCAACGACATCAGCTCGCGAAGGCCGCCGGGCATCAGCCCCTCGCCGCATGCCTTGTCGATGGGGCTCTCGCGCGGCTCGGCAATGATCACCGAAAGCCCTTGCCGGCGAGCGTGTAACGCCGTGGCGAGGCCTCCGGGGCCGCCGCCGACAATGAGCAGGTCGGTGTCGAAGTTCATGCGCGCCGCTCTCCCCCGCAAGCGGGAGGTGCCCCCACCTCATCACTTCGTTCTGCATCGTCGCCGGCGCGGTTCGTCATGTGTAGCCCAACGCGGAGTTCTCCACGTGCACACGCACCCTCAGCAACATCGCGTTGGCCAGGGTGAAAATGGCCGCGGTCAGCCACGCCGTGTGCACCAACGGCAGCGCAAACCCTTCGGCCACCACTGCAACATAGTTCGGGTGATGCAGCCACCGGTAGGGGCCCTCTCGGACCAGCGGCGCGTCCGGTAACACGATCACCCTGGTGTTCCACCGCCGGCCCAGCGTCGTGATGCACCACCAGCGCAGACCCTGGCTCAGCACCACCACGGCCAGCATCGGCCAGCCGAGCCAGGCGATGAACGGCCGGTGCAGCGCCCAGGGTTCGACGACGCAGCCCACCAGCAGGGCGGTGTGGAGGACGACCATCACCACGTAGTGCCGACGTCCAAACTCCTTGGCGCCCTGGGCAAAAGACCACCGCGCGTTTCGCCTGGACACCACCAGCTCCGCCACGCGTTCGATCCCGACCGCCAGGATCAGCAGGTAGTACATGCCTTCACTATCTCGTGACCGGGCACTGCCACGCCAGCAGGGTTCACGTACCGGGTTACGGTGCCGCAGCTGCGTCGGTTCAAACCGGCCGGTAAACGGTTGGCTTGCGGGCATTTACGATGACGTCCATGTCCGCGCCACTGATTGTTTCCATTCGGGGCCACGTGCCTGTCCTGCACGCCGAGTCCTGGGTGGCGCCCAATGCCAGCGTGATCGGAAAGGTCAGCCTCGCCGCCAGGGTCAGTGTGTGGTACGCGGCGACGCTGCGGGCCGAGGCCGAGCTGATCGAGGTCGGGTTCGGGACCAACATCCAAGATGGCGTCACCGTCCACGTCGACAAGGAATTCCCGGTCCGCATCGGTGCCGGAGTGAGTGTCGGGCACAACGCCGTCATCCACGGGTGCACGATCGAAGACGACGCGTTGATCGGTTCGGGGGCGGTCGTCCTCAATGGCGCGCTGATCGGTGCGGGCGCGCTGGTGGCCGCCGGTGCGCTCGTGCCGCAGGGCATGGTGGTGCCGGCGCGGTCACTGGTGACCGGCGTGCCGGCCCGGGTGCAACGCGAACTCAGCGAGGCCGAGGTCGCCAACAACCGGCACAACGCAGCCGTGTACCGGCGGCTGCTCGACCTGCACCGCACCTCGACGGACGAAGCCGGCCGGTGAACCAGGCCCGCGCCTACTAGGGTCGGGAATATGCGGATTCTGGTCGCCGGTGCCGCCCCGATCACCCTGACCCCGAAGGTGCGGCTCGCATGAGCCAGTCCGGCACTCCATATCGCACCAGTGTGCTCTTCGAGCTGCGCCGTGCGATCACCAATGTCGCTGTGCCACACAACGAACCGCCCGCGGTAGTGCGGCGTCGGCGCGTCGTCGTCGGCGTCACGCTGGTGATCGGTGCCATCGTGCTGGGTTTCTCGATGCGGCGTCATCCGGGGGAATCAAGTTTCTATTGGCTGACGCTTGCGCTGGCGGCGGTGTGGTTCGTCGGCGGATTCACGTCGGGCCCGCTGCACCTGGGTGGCATCTGCTGGCGGGGGCGCAACCAGCGCCCGGTCATCTCCGGCACGACCATCGGTCTCGCCCTTGGCGGCGTCTTCGTGTTGGGCGGCTTGATCGGCCGGGAGATTCCGGCCGTCGCCGCGTTGATCACCCGGGTGCTCGCGTTCGCCCATCATGGATCGGTATGGGCGATCGTGGCGATCACGTTGATCAACGGGGTGGCCGAGGAGGTGTTTTTCCGCGGCGCGCTTTACAGCGCATTGGGCCGCCACCATCCGGCGGTCATTTCGACGGTTTTGTACGTGGCCGCGATCATGGCCAGTGGCAACGCGGTGCTCGGCTTCGCCGCGATCGTTCTCGGGACGGTGTGCGCGCTGGAGCGCCGGGCCAGCGGCGGCGTGTTGGCCCCGGCGCTGACCCACCTCGTGTGGGGGTTGATCGTGGTGCTCGCGTTGCCCCCGCTGTTCGCCGTGTGACGGCCGTCAGCGGTCGGAGAAGTCGGGGGTGCGGCGCTGCTGGAATGCCGTTGCGCCCTCGACGAAGTCGGGTGATCGCAGCAGCACCGACTGGCCGCGGTATTCACACTCGAGCGCGTTGTCCAGCTCGGTCAGCGTGGCCGCGTTGATCGCGTGTTTGGTCTTGGAGTACGCAACGACGGGTCCCGCCAACAACTTCGAGATCACCTTGTCGACCTCCGTCTCGAACTCCTCGGCGGGATAGACCGCGGTGAGTAGCCCCGCGGCCAGCGCCTCGGCGGCCGGCAACCGCTCGGCCAGCAGCGCCATGCGCATCGCGCGGATACGACCGATCGCGGCCGCGATCAACGCCGACGCGCCGCCGTCGGGCATCAACCCGATTTGGGTGAAGGCCAGCATGAAAAACGCTTTGTCAGAAGCCAATACGAGATCGCAGGCCAGGGCCAGGGAAACGCCGACGCCGGCCGCCGGGCCCTGGACGACGGCAACGACGGGCCGCGGCAGCGCCGTGATGGCGCGGATCAGCCGGTTGACCTCCAGGACGATTTCGTCGGGCGGCATTCCGCTGCCGGACATGTCGTCGGCGCTGATGCCCGCTCCGGAGCAGAAGCCGCGACCGGCGCCGCCCAGCCGCACCACCTTGACCTCCGGGTCGTCGGCCGCACATTCCATCGCGTCGGCGAGTGCGGTAATCACCGGAACGGTGAGCGAGTTCAGGCTGTCGGGGCGGTCGATGGTCACCGACAGCACGCCGTCGGCCAGCGTGACGTCAAGACCGGCTACGGGGGTCAACGCGTCGAGCACGGATTGCGACATGGCCACACCCTAGGTGACCGGGATGCGCGGCCGAGAACCGCGGCTGCGAAGATGCGAACGACGTCAAAGCAGACGAAAGGTCGGTGGATCATGGCGGGACCGCTGAGTGGACTACGCGTTGTCGAGCTGTCGGGGATCGGGCCGGGCCCGCACGCCGCCATGATCCTCGGGGATCTGGGCGCCGACGTCGTGCGCATCGACCGCCCGTCGGGCGCCCCGGGTGGTGTGGTCAAGGACGCGATGAGCCGCAACCGTCGCATCGTGACGGCCGACCTCAAGTCCGACGAGGGACGCCAACTCGTGCTCAAGCTCGTCGCCAAGGCCGACGTGTTGATCGAGGGCTATCGCCCCGGCGTCACGGAGCGCCTCGGCATCGGCCCCGAGCAGTGCGCCGCGGTAAACGAGCGGCTGATCTACGCCCGGATGACGGGCTGGGGCCAAACCGGTCCGCGCAGCCAACAGGCCGGCCACGACATCAACTACATCTCGCTGAACGGGATCCTGCACTCCATCGGCCGGGCGAACCAGCGGCCGGTGCCGCCGCTCAACCTGGTCGGCGACTTCGGTGGCGGCTCGATGTTTTTGTTGGTCGGCATCCTGTCCGCACTGTGGGAACGGCAGCGTTCCGGCAAGGGTCAGGTCGTCGACGCAGCGATGGTCGACGGCTCGAGCGTGCTGATCCAGATGATGTGGCAAATGCGTGCCTCCGGCATGTGGACCGACGAACGTGGCACCAACATGCTCGACGGCGGTGCGCCGTACTACGACACCTACGAGTGCGCCGACGGCCGCTACGTCGCGGTCGGTGCCATCGAGCCCCAGTTCTATGCGGCCATGCTGGCCGGCCTCGGCCTGGATGCCGCCAACCTGCCGCCACAGAACGACACGACCCGCTGGCCCGAGCTGCGGGCGGCGCTCACCGAGGCGTTCGGGGCCCACGATCGCGATCACTGGACGAAGGTGTTCGCCGATTCCGACGCCTGCGTCACGCCGGTGTTGGCCTTCGGTGAGGTGCAGACCGAGCCGCACATCACCGAGCGGAACACCTTCTACGAAGTCAACGGCGCGCTGCAGCCGTTGCCCGCTCCGCGGTTCTCGCGCACGGCAGCCGATACCCCGCGGCCCGCGTCGCCGGTGGCCGATGTCGAGGCCGTGCTCAGCGACTGGGTATAGTCCCCAACCAACTGGTTGGCGGGATGGATAAGGGAGGGACTCGGATGGAGATCAAGGACGCCGTAGCCGTCGTCACCGGGGGAGCGTCGGGTCTGGGCCTGGCCACCACCAAGAGGCTGCTCGACGCCGGCGCCCAGGTGGTGGTGCTGGACCTGCGCGGCGAAGACGCGGTACGCGAGCTGGGCGATCGGGCGCGTTTCGTCGAGGCCGACGTCACCGACGAGACCGCCGTGAGCGGCGCGCTCGACACGGCCGAGTCGCTGGGCCCGCTGCGCATCAACGTCAACTGTGCGGGCATCGGCAACGCCATCAAGACCCTGTCGAAAGACGGCCCGTTCCCTCTGGACGGGTTCAAGAAGGTGATCGGGGTCAACCTGATCGGTACGTTCAACGTGCTGCGGCTGGCCGCCGAGCGCATCGCCAAGACCGAACCCATCGGAGAAGAGCGCGGCGTCATCATCAACACCGCCTCGGTCGCCGCGTTCGAGGGGCAGATCGGGCAGGCCGCCTACTCGGCGTCCAAGGGCGGCGTCGTCGGCATGACGCTGCCGATCGCGCGCGACCTGTCGCGCGAGCTCATCCGCGTGGTGACCATCGCGCCGGGATTGTTCAAGACGCCGCTGCTGGGTTCGCTGCCCGAGGAGGCGCAGAAGTCGTTGGGCAAGCAGGTGCCACACCCGGCCCGGCTGGGTGATCCCGACGAGTACGGCGCCTTGGCCCTCCACATCATCGAAAATCCGATGCTCAACGGCGAGGTAATCCGCCTCGACGGCGCCATCCGGATGGCGCCCCGCTGAGGTTCACGGGCAAAGAGAAAGCCCCCCGCGTGCGGAGGGCTGTCTGGGAAACAAGTACGAAGTTACCGACGGAACCATCGGGTAATGGCGGGTTCGGCCATCAGTAGCCGCGCGAGCACGCTCATGGCGGTCAGCTTGCCGTAGGCAGCGGGTGCGAGTCTTCGAACTGCTCGGAGGTCTCACCTTCCACCAGCATGTCGCCGTGGTAAAGGGCCTCAAAGTCAGCCTTGATGACGTCGGCACTCGAGTCGTCGATCCACATGAGGATGAGCGTATGGGCCACCATTAAGGAATCTTTGAGTCACGATTCGGAAAATGGTGGCAATTTACTCGCCGGTAGGTTCGCGGGCCGCCCGGCGACGGATTGGGCCAGTCAGGGGGCCTACCTGCGGCCCAGTTTTCTTTCTAGACTCTTAGTATCGCGCAGGTTTGGTACTGCGTTGAACCATGTGGGCGGGCGTATGCGTGTTCACGGAAGGTGTCGTTTGACACCGGTAACCCTGCCGGATGGTTGCCGCGGCTCTGGGTGCGGGCGAGCGTTGCCCCGCCTGGCGGAAGGACGATCATGCTGCAGGCGACCGCTCGGCTGGCCATCGCGGCGCCTCGGCGCATCCTCGCGATCGCCGTCCTAGTCTTTGTAGCCGCCGCGATCTTCGGCGTTCCCGTCGCCAAGAGCCTGGCGCCCGGCGGTTTCCAGGATCCCGACTCCGAGTCGGCCCGCGCCATCGCCGTGTTGACCGACAAGTTCGGGCAGAGCGGTCAGCAAATGCTGATCCTCCTCACCGCGCCGGCGGGCGCCGGCAGCGAACAGGCCCGCAAGGTGGGCACCGAGCTGGTCGACGAATTGCAGCGCTCGCCGTTGGTCTACAACGTCTCCTCGCCTTGGACGGAAACTCCCGCGGGGGCCGGCGCCGATCTGGTCAGCCAGGACGGGAAATCGGGCTTGATCGTGATCAACCTCAAGGGCGGCGAAACCAACGCGCAGCAGAACGCCCAGACTCTCTCCGACGAATTCGTCCACGACCGCGACGGCGTCAGCGTCCGCGCGGGCGGCTCGGCGATGCAGTACGCCCAGATCAACAAACAGAACCAGGACGACTTGGTCGTCATGGAGGCGATCGCGATCCCGCTGAGCTTCCTCGTGCTGATCTGGGTGTTCGGCGGCCTGCTCGCGGCGGCCCTGCCGATGACCCTCGGCGCGTTGGCCGTTGTCGGCTCGATGTCGGTCCTGCGGCTGATAGCGCTCGGCACTCAGGTGTCGGTCTTCGCGCTCAACCTGAGCACCGCGTTGGGCTTGGCGTTGGCGATCGATTACACGCTGCTGATCGTGAGCCGCTATCGCGACGAGCTGGCCGAGGGCGGTGACCGAGACCAGGCACTGATCCGGACCATGGCCACGTCGGGCCGCACGGTGCTGTTCTCCGCGGTCACCGTCGCCTTGTCGATGTCGGCGACGGCGCTGTTCCCGATGTACTTCCTGAAGTCGTTCGCCTACGCCGGGGTGGCGACCGTGGGCTTCGTCGCGACCGCGTCCATCGTGATCACCCCGGCCGCCATCGTGCTGCTGGGCCCGCGACTGGACTCGCTGAACGCGCGCACGCTGGTGCGTCGGGCGCTGCCTAAAAAGATGCGGCGCCCGGATCCGGTGCACAGACCGGTCGAGCAATTGTTCTGGTACCGGTCGAGCAAGTTCGTGATGCGCCGCTGGCTGCCCCTTGGCCTGGGCGTCGGCGCCCTGCTGCTGGTGCTCGGGCTTCCCTTCATCTCGGTGAAGTGGGGGTTCCCGGACGACCGGGTCCTGCCGCGCTCGGCGTCGGCGCATCAGGTCGGTGACGAGTTGCGCACCAATTTCGCGCACGACTTTTCGACGTCGGTGCCCGTCGTCATTCCCGACGCCGCCGGCGTGGGTCCGGCCGACCTGGACCGGTACGCCGCGGACTTGTCCCGGGTTTCCGAGGTGTCGGAGGTATCGGCGCCGGGTGGGACGTTTGTGAACGGAAACCGGGTGGGACCGCCGGCGGCGGCCACCGGCATGGGCGACGGCAGCGCCTTCCTGACGGTGAGCAGCGCGGCGCCGCTGTTTTCGGCCGCCTCGGACGCGCAGCTGAAGAACCTGCGCGCGGTGCCCGGTCCGGCCGGCCGACCCGTCGAGCTGGCCGGCGTCGCGCAAGTCAACCGCGACAGCGTCGATGCCGTGACGGATCGGCTTCCGCTGGTGCTGGGCCTGATGGCCGCCGTGACCTTCGTGTTGCTGTTCCTGCTGACCGGCAGCGTGGTGATGCCGGTGAAGGCCCTGATGTGTAACGTGCTGTCGCTGACCGCGGCGTTCGGCGCGCTGGTGTGGATCTTCCAGGACGGCCATCTCGGCGCGCTGGGAACAACCCCGAGCGGCACGCTCGTCGCGAACATGCCGGTGCTGTTGTTCTGCATCGCGTTCGGGTTGTCCATGGACTACGAGGTGTTCCTGATCTCCCGGATCCGCGAGTACTGGCTGCAGTACCGGCCGGCGAAGCCAATCGCCAAGCAGGCGCACGCCGCCAACGACGAGGCCGTGGCGCACGGCGTAGCCCGCACCGGGCGGGTGATCACCGCGGCCGCGCTGGTGATGTCGATGTCGTTCGCCGCGCTGATCGCCGCGCACGTGTCGTTCATGCGGATGTTCGGCCTGGGGCTGACCCTGGCCGTGTTCGCGGACGCGACCCTGGTGCGGATGGTGCTGGTGCCGGCGTTCATGCATGTGATGGGCCGGTGGAATTGGTGGGCGCCCAAGCCCTTGGCGCGGCTGCACGAGCGGTTCGGCATCAGCGAGGGGCCGACGAATGATGTCCAACTCGAACCCGCCGGGATCGCGGCACAGCACAATGGTCACGAGGTCACGGAGTCGGTGACCAACGTCGGTTAGGGAGGGACTACGAACATGACGGCTACGGCGCCGGCATCCAGCGTCGATAATCCGTTTTTCGCCCGGATCTGGCCCCTGGTGGCCGCCCGCGAGGTCGAGGCGGTGCGGGCCCTGCGCCGGGAGAACCTGGCCGGCTTGTCGGGCCGGGTGCTGGAAATCGGTGTGGGCGTCGGGACGAACTTCCCGCTCTACCCGGATTCCGTCGAGCAAGTGGTCGCCATCGAGCCCGAGCCGCGCCTGGCCGCGCGGGCCCGCAAGGCGGCCGCCGCCGCGGGCATCCCAATCGTCGTGACCGGCGAGACCGTCGAGGCCTTCGCCGGCGCGACGCCCTTCGACGCGGTTGTGTGCTCGCTGGTGCTGTGTTCGGTGGAGGACCCCGCCATGGTGCTCGCGCGCCTGCATTCATTGCTGCGGTCGGGAGGCGAGCTGCGCTATCTCGAGCACGTGGCCAGCGCCGGTGGGCGGGGCCGGCTGCAGCGTCTCGCCGATGCGACCTTGTGGCCCAGGCTGTTTGGGAACTGCCACACCCACCGCGACACCGAGCGAGCGATCGTCGACGCCGGGTTCCGTGTGCAGAGTTCTCGGCGCGAGTGGACGCTACCGGTCTGGGCGCCGCTTCCGGTGTCGGAGTTGTTATTGGGCCGGGCGCGCCGGGCCTAGCGCGGTTAGCCCAGCAGGGCGGGCAGTCGCTGCAGCAGCTTCGGCAACGCCTGGCTCGCGGTCTCGCGCAGGCTCAGGGTGGCGGCGCCGCTCAGCGGCGTGGGTTCGGGGTTGACTTCAATCACGGCGGTGCCGCGGGCCAGCGCCAGTTCCGGCAGGCCGGCCGCCGGGTAGACGATCGCCGAGGTCCCGACCACCACCATGACGTCGGCGGTCTCCGTCGCCTCGAGCGCCCGCTGCCACGGCTCGTCGGGCAACGGCTCACCGAACCACACGATGTCGGGCCGAATCAGGCCGCCGCAACCGCAGACCGGTGGCTGGATCTCCAGCGCCGGTTCCGGCATCTCGGGCAATGCCTCGGTATACGGTGAATCGCAACGCGCACAACGGAATTCGAAAAGACTTCCGTGCAGATGGTGCACGGCGGCGCTGCCGGCGCGCTCGTGCAAGTCGTCGACGTTCTGCGTGACGACGCTGACTTCGGCATGGTCCTGCCAGTCGGCGATGGCACGGTGCCCCGCGTTGGGTTCGACGTTGGCCACCAGGTAGTGCCGCCACAGGTACCATCCCCAGACCCGTTCGGGGTTGTTGCGCCACCCTTGCGTGCTGGACAACTCGTACGGATCGAAGCGGGCCCACAGCCCGTTTTTGTCGTCGCGGAATGTCGGCACGCCGCTCTCCGCGGAGATTCCCGCGCCGCTGAGCACCGTCACTCGCATCCCCCCAAGATAGCGGTGCGTGGGTGATACTGGGGTACGTGGAGCTGGCGGACTGGTTGAAGGTCGACCTAAAGGCGCGCAGGCCGTTGTTCGACCAGCTCAGGACGCAGGTCATCGACGGGGTCCGTGACGGCGCGCTGCCGCCCGGCACCCGGCTGCCGACCGTGCGTGAGCTGGCCGGCCAGCTCGGCGTGGCCGTCAATACCGTGGCCCGCGCCTACCGGGAGCTGGAAACCGCGGCCATCGTCGAAACCCGGGGCCGCTTCGGCACTTTCGTCGCTCGCTACGACCCGACCGACGCGGCGATGGCGGCCGCGGCCCGGGAATACGTCCGCGTGGCCCGGGGACTGGGCCTGGACAAGGCCGACGCGTTGCGCTACATCGAGGATGTGCCCGACGACTGAGCAGCCGTCGAATTCTGGCCTAGCGCAAGACTTTATCCAGCGTGCGCAGGTTGCGGGTGGTGGTCGACGATTTGTAGCGCGGCTTGCCCATGGTCTTGCCGATGGTGCTGTCCAGCGTGCCGCCCTTGGGCACCTGCCAATAGACGACGCCGTCGCCGCGGCTGATCTTCTCGTCGGGGCCCGCTTTGCCACTCAGCGCGGCGAGTTCGTCGAGCACCGCCGCGTCGGCGACGAACGTGACGTAGGACTGGTACCCCTCGACCTCGCGCTCGAAGGGATAGCCGTCGCTGATGGCACGCACCGTGTCGATGTCATAGGTCAGCACCCAGGCGTCGTAGCCGAATCGCTCGCCAAGGGCCGATTCGGCTTTCTTGCGCACCGCGGCGGCCTTGGCCGAGGACTCCAGCACCACGTTGCCGGTGGCCAGGATGGTGCGCACATTCTTGAATTCCGCGTCCGTCAGCGCGGCTGCCACCTCGGCCATCTTGAGATTGACGCCGCCGACGTTGACGCCCCGCAGGAAGGCTGCGTACTTCGTCATAGTGCGATTTCACCACGACGTAGGCTTTCGACATGGGACGCCAAGTCTTCGACGACAAATTGTTGGCCGTCATCAGTGGGAACTCCCTCGGGGTATTGGCCACCATCAAGCGTGACGGGCGCCCGCAGCTGTCGAACGTGAGCTATCACTTCGACCCGCGCGAGCTGGCCGTGCGCGTATCCATCACCGAGCCGCGCGCCAAGACCCGCAACCTGCGCCGCGACCCGCGCGCGTCGCTGTTGGTCGACGCCGACGACGGATGGTCGTACGCCGTTGCCGAGGGCACGGCGGAACTGACGCCCCCGGCGGCCGCGCCCGACGACGACACCGTCGAGGCGCTGATTGCTTTGTATCGCAACATCGCCGGGGAACATCCGGACTGGGACGAGTTCCGCGAGGCGATGGTCACCGATCGGCGGGTGTTGCTGACACTGCGCGTCTCGCACGTGTACGGCATGCCGCCGGGTAAGCGGTAAATCCACGAGCCAGGCGCGGGGAGTCCGCGTTAAGCTGCCGTCATGGCCGAATCGAACTCTCAGCAAGAGGACGAGACCAAGCGCAGGTTCCGCGAAGCGCTCGACCGCAAGAAGGCGAAGTCGTCGGGCGGATCCGACCACAAGGACGGCGGCGACAAGCAGCCGCGGGCGCACGGTCCGGCCGAGAGCCGCCGCGAATTCCGCCGCAAGAGCGGCTAGAGCCGAAGGCAGCCCGCTCTGGCCCAGCACTCGGACCCTGAGGAGGAATGAATCATGGCGATCGCGTCCACCGAAATGGCCAGCGTGCGTTATCTCGTCGACGACGTGGCGCGAGCGACCGATTTCTACACCAGCCATCTCGGATTCGTTTTGGGCCATAACGCCGCACCGGCTTTCGCCGAAGTCACCCGGGGATCGTTGCGGTTGTTGCTGTCCGGACCCACCAGTTCCGGAGCGCGTCCGATGCCCGACGGCGCCACACCGGTGCCGGGTGGCTGGAATCGCATTCATCTGATCGTCGACGACATCACTGCAGAGGTTGCGCGGCTCCGCGCCGCCGGGCTCACTTTTCGCAACGACATCGTCAAAGGCCCTGGTGGGCAACAAATCCTGTTGCTAGACCCGGCAGGTAACCCGGTCGAGTTGTTCCAGCCCGCCGGCCGCTAGGGAGGCAAGCCGGTGCCGGTCGTCGACAAGAGTGCCGGCACGCATGCCACTATCGATCTTCCCCGGACTGCGCTGACTTCCACGCTATGCCGATAACTACCAAAGCGGCGGTATCAGTGTCGCTGAGCTGGCGCACGTGCATCATCACCGGCGCCGCGATGATGGTGGCGCCGATCGCGCTCAGCGCCGCGAGACCCGCTCCCTCGGCGGCCACAGAAGACCACACTGCCCTGAGCCTTCACCGTCCCCAGGCCTTGTGGTTGAGTGTGTCTGTGAAGCTCTGCTTGGCGCAGGAACCCGAGGCCGATCGACTTCTGTCCTCGAACCCGTTCGCGTTGCTGATCGGCATGCTGCTTGATCAACAGGTGCCATTCGAGACGGCCTTCGCGGGGCCAAAGAAGATCGCGGACCGACTTGGCGGCCTGGATGCCGGCCAGATCGCCGCCTACGATCCGGACAAGTTCGCCGCGCTGTGCGCGGAAAGGCCTGCGATACACCGCTTTCCGGGGTCGATGGCCAAGCGGATTCAGACCCTGGCCCAGATCATCGTGGATCGTTACGAGGGCGACGCGGCCGGGTTGTGGAAGGCCGGTGAGCCCGACGGCAAGGAGCTGCTGCAGCGGCTCAAGGCGCTGCCCGGCTTCGGTGAGCAGAAGGCCAAGATCTTCCTGGCGCTGCTAGGTAAGCAATACGGCGTGACGCCGACGGGCTGGCGGGCCGCGGCCGGGGAGTTCGGCAAGGCCGGCGCCCACCTGTCCGTCGCCGACATCGTCGACGCGCAATCGATGGGCAAAGTGCGGTCCTACAAGAAGCAGATGAAGGCAGCAGCAAAGGGAAAGGCGGCAACGTGAAGACACACCTGACGTGTCCGTGCGGCGAAGCCATCGTCGGCAAGGACGAGGACGAGCTGGTCGAACTGACCCAGGCCCACCTTGCCAGCGTTCATCCGGGCCTGGAGTACGACCGCGACGCCATCTTGTTCATGGCGTACTGACCGCGGCCTCCCGCCGGTCGGGTGGTGTTAGGGCACCACCGTCGAGCCGATGGTGGGCATGAACTGGCACTGCTTTTCCTTGGTAGTGACCTGCCCGAAGATCGTCGACATGATGCTGCCCGACCCGGTGTCGGCAATCGCTGTCAAGGTAGTTGGGCCGTCCGGGTTGATGTCGCTGCGCGGCGTGAGGGTGACGCTGCCGGACTTACCGGTGGTCAGGTTCACCCAGGTGACGTTCAGCGGCAGCTTCTGCACCTCGGCGGGCCCGGGGGTTCCGACGGCGGTGAACACATAGGCGGTCTGGCCGGGTGCGGGGCCCGGCGTCGGAATCTTGGCCGGCCCCGCCACCGAAAGCGCGGTCGCGATCGAACTACTGCCGTCCGCAAGGCAATTGGTGCCGATCGAGGGGTACATGAAGTCCTGTGTCGGCGGGGCGTCCGGTCCGAAACCGGGAGCCGCCGCGGGGGCGGCCGGCGCGGCAGCCGCTGCCGGGGCGGGTTCGGGGGCCGGCGGCGCGGCGGCGTCGGCCGCCGGCGAGGCCGGTGCTGCCACCGGCGCCGGCGGAGTGGCGACCGGCGGGGTGGCCACGGGTGCTGAGGCCGGGGCGGGGCCCGCGGCGCGGGCGGGATCAATGCCCGTCGGCAGGTGCGATTGCACGCCGGGCACTACACCGTCCGGTGGCACGTGTGGCACCGGTCCGGCATCCGTCGGGGTGACGGCATCCGGCGCGCCCGGCTCACGGACGAAATGGTTCACCGACTCGGCCACGTTCTTGGACTCGGTTGGTGCGGTCGGATTGTGGGTGAACGCCTGCGCCGCGGCCATGAGCAACTGCGTCGCTTGCGCGGGATTGCTGGCCGCCTGCTGGATGATCGGACTCAGCTGCGATAGTGCCGGCAGGCCGGGAAGCTGCTGAGCGGAGTTCTGTTGCGGTGTCGGCAGTGGCGCCGCCGGGTCGGCCGCCGCGTTCGGGCAGCGCCCTAACGCGGCAACCGATGCCGTGGCGACAGCGGCCACACCTTTGGACAGATTCCAAGTGCTTGCCACGGTGTCCTCCGGTCCTAGGTGGTGGGTGAGCTGTTTAGTGGGTTGCTCAGGGCAGGGCGGAAAGCAGCGACGGCGGGGTAAGGGGCGCCGGCGCCGCCGGTGCTGCCGCTGCCGGTGCACCCGGGACACCACCGTTGGCCAACGCCGACAGGTCGCCCGGAAGCGAAAGCTGCGGTGGCACATTCAGCGGTAAGCCCGGCAGCGCCGGCATGTTCACCCTCGCCGCCGGAGTGGCCGGTGCCGCCGGAACGGCCGGAGCTGCCGGCACGCCCGGGATCGAAACCGGCAGACCCGGAATCGCCGGAGCCGCCGGCACAGCGGGCGCCGCCGGCGCCGCCGGTGCCAACCCTGGGATCGAGTTGAGCCCCGGAAGTGCGGAGGTGGCCGCGGGAGCTACGGGTGAGGTAGCTGCCGGCGCCGTGATCCCCGGAAGCGACGGGATAGCAGCCGGAGACGAAGCCGCGGGCGCGGCCGCAGCCGGGGTCAGTCCCGGAAAGGTGATACCGGGAGCCGCCGGCGTGGCAGGCGGGGTCGCCCCGAGTGCGGTCGCGAGGTTTTGCAGAATCTGCGGCGCGTTGGCCGCAGAAGCGATCAGCTGTTGCGGAATGTTCGGTACCGGGTCCGCCGGCACGGGGTCGGCGTGGGCGATTCCGCCCGTGAGTAGCGCGGCGGACGAACCGACCAGAACGGCGGATGCCCGCATGTAGGTCCAGATGGTTGGCATGACTCTCCCTGAGTTATCGACGACAGGTCCCGGCCTGAAGGTACGTTGATGCTGGTGTGACTCAAGTGACACGTGTGGCATTTATTCGATCGTTATGGATACGTGTGACGGCGGTGATCGAGCGTGTGAGTCGATCGCTAAAGTCGGGCGGATAGACGCCACCTCGGCCGCCCCGGCGGCATCGAACACCCGGCGGCTGGCGAATCTGCTCGTCACGGCCGCGCCGGTGCTGCTAGCCGTCAGCGTCGCGGCGCGACTCGCCTGGACATACCTGGCACCCCACGGGGCAAACTTTGTCGACTTGCACGTCTACCTCGGCGGCGCGGCTGCTATCGACCACCCCGGCAGCCTGTACGGCTACACCTACGCCGATCAGACGCCGGACTTCCCGCTGCCGTTCACCTACCCGCCGTTCGCGGCCGTTGTCTTCTATCCCCTGCACCTGTTGCCGTTTGGCCTCGTGGCTTTCCTATGGCAGATCGCGACGATCGCAGCGTTGTACGGCGCGATTCGGATCAGCCAACGGTTGCTCGGCGGGGGCAGCCACCGCGTGGCGATGGCCTGGACGGCCGTCAGCATCTGGATCGAGCCGTTGCGCAGCACCTTCGACTACGGGCAGATCAATGTGCTGCTGATGATCGGGGTGCTCTGGGCCGCCTGGACCACGCGGTGGTGGCTGTCGGGACTGTTGGTCGGCGTGGCGTCCGGGATCAAGCTGACGCCGGCGATCGCCGGTGTCTACCTCCTCGGAGTCCGGCGCGTCGGCGCTGCCGTGACATCGGCGGTCGTGTTCCTTGGCACCGTCGGGATATCGGTGCTCGTTGTCGGCGATCAGGCGCGTTACTACTTCACCGACCTGCTGGGCGACGCGCGCCGGGTCGGGCCCATCGCAACCTCGTTCAATCAGTCCTGGCGTGGCGGCATTTCGCGGATCCTGGGCCACGACGCGGGATTCGGTCCGCTCGTGCTGGCCGCCATCGCCGTCACGGCGGTCCTGGCCGTCCTCGCGTGGCGGGCGCTGGACTGCTCCGATCGGCTCGGCAAGCTGCTGGTGGTCGAGTTGTTCGGGCTGCTGCTCTCGCCGATTTCGTGGACCCATCACTGGGTGTGGTTGGTCCCGCTGATGATCTGGGCGATTCACGGGCCGGTCCGCCAACGGCCCGGCGCGTCGATCGTGGGCTGGGGTTGGTTGGCGCTCACCATCGTTGGCGTGCCCTGGCTGCTGAGCTTCGCGCAGCCGAGCATCTGGCAACTCGGCCGCCCGTGGTATCTGGCGTGGGCCGGGCTGGTGTACATCGTGGCCGCGCTGGCGACCCTGATCTGGATCGCCGCCACCGGCCGCCGCGCCGTCCCGTCCGACGGGCAGCCTTCGCAGCCCGCCGAGCGGGCCGCGTCGTCGCCGGGTTAGTCCGCGAGGATCCCGTCGATATCGCGCGCCATGTCGATGTCGTTCTTGGTGATACCGCCCTCGGAATGCGTCACCAGCGCGAAAGTCACTGTCCGCCAACGAATATCGATATCTGGGTGATGGTCCTTGCTTTCCGCGTGTTCGGCCACCCGACGCACCGCGTCGATGCCGGCCAGAAAGCTCGGAAACTTTATCGACCGGCGAAGGGCACCATCGGCACGCTCCCAGCCGTCGAGGTCGGGCAGTGCGGCGTCTACTTGCTCATCCGTTAACACAGCCATACCCCGAACATACTCCGCACGCCGACCGTTGTTGGGGGTCGTAACGGCGCCGGGTTTGGGCAAGAATGTCACCATGCCACAGCGGTCGTTCGAGGATGCCAGTGCCTTCCATCGGGTGATGCGAACCTTTGCGGCCACGAAAGTCGGTGTGGCCCTTCTTCGGCCGACCGCGAACCGCCTCGACCAACTGATCACCAAGGCCACCGGCGGCAGACGCAGTTTTGCCGGGATCGCCACCGGTGTGCCGGTGGTCATCCTCACCACGACGGGCGCCAAGTCCGGCGAACCCCGCACCGTCGCGGTGTACGGAATTCCGCACCCCGATGGCCTGGCCCTCATCGCCTCCAACTGGGGCGGCGCAAAACACCCGGCCTGGTATCACAACCTGAAGGCCAACCCACAAGCCACGGTATCCATCGAGGGCGACACCTGGCAGGCCACCGCACGACGCGCCACGCCGCGCGAGCGAGACGAGATCTGGGCCAGAGGCGTTGAGCTCTATCCGGGCTGGGCGAAGTACGAAGCGCGGGCCGGAGACCGCCACATCGAGGCATTCGTCCTCACCCGGCAATGACCGGCGCCGGCATTCGGTAGCCGTCTGCCCGTTTCCCTCCTAAATACGTTGCGGCGCAGGCCCGTTTGCCCTGCTTGTCCCGTGACACTTTGCGTTTTCTCAGGATTCGCCAGCCATCTCACAGCAAGGGCGTCGAACCATGCAAAAGCATGAAGCGTCTATGTAATCAGCCAATCGCGTTGCACACCAACAAAGCACACGAAATGGTGGGTTCATGGGGCGCGCCCGACGGCGGAGCATCCGTGGCACTGATTCAGCAGAAGACTTTCTACGAAAGAGGATGACATGACGACCCAGCACCACGGGGCGATCACCAAAATCATCGTCGGCGCCGCCATCGTTCTCGGCGTCGGCGTTGGGGGCGCGGCAACCGCCCGGGCCGACGCGAATCCGGCCGGCACCGACCCGAATCCATTCGGCGCGCTCAGCTGTGGCTGCCAACAGACAGCGCCATCCGGGGGTCCCGCGATGGAGGCACAGCTAGAGCAGGGATTCTGGGCGGGGCTCACAGCCACCCCAGCCAACCGCAGCATTAGGTAAGTCCAGCCGCGCGGCCGCGACGGACGGTATACCGTCACTGGCCATGCCGACCCAGATCGTCGTCGCCGGGGCCGTCATCGCCGGCCCGACGCTCTTGGTGGCGCAACGCGTCCGGCCCCCCGAGCTCGCCGGCCGCTGGGAGCTGCCCGGCGGCAAGGTGGCGCCCGGCGAGACCGAGCGCAACGCGCTGGCCCGCGAATTGGCCGAGGAGCTGGGTCTCGACATCGACGATGTCGCGGTGGGCGACCGCCTCGGCGACGACATTGCGCTGGACGGCAGGACGACGCTGCGGGCGTATCGCGTGCGGCTGCTCGACGGGGAACCGCACCCGCATGACCATCGGGCGCTGCGTTGGGTAACGGCAGAGGAACTGCATGACGTCGATTGGGTGCCGGCCGACCGGGCCTGGTTGGCGGACCTGATTCGAGCGCTCCGAGCGAGCTCCTGACGAGCCCACAGTTTCTCCGCAGGGAACGTACAGCGCTATTGCAGCAGACACGCGTGAAACTGGAAGCTAACAAGCTCAAATAGACCCTAACCTCGATTTGCATGCCGGTAGCGATCCCGATGGTTTTCCCGACGGCGTGGGCGCTGTTTCCACGCCGTGATCCGGCGTACGCGAAGACAGAAACCCCACGTCGATGGCAGTAATTTTTACGCACAGGTCCCGCGTGGTCGATGTGGTGGGACGGTCATCCGGGACCTACGCTGAGGGCCTATTGCCGCCCGGCGTGCGGGTCGCCGGCGCCGTCGGACACGTGATCGCCGAGTGTGCGGATCGCACGGGCGGACTACCGCATTCGAACCCGGCAGCGAGGCGCGCCGTTGTTTTGAGTAGGGGGTTTACCGTTTGACTGTCACACCTCACGTTGGTGGACCGCTCGAGGAGTTGTTGGAGCGCAGTGGGCGTTTCTTCACGCCCGGGGAGTTCTCCGCCGATCTGCGTACCGTCACGCGCGAGGGCGGCCGCGAAGGTGATGTGTTCTACCGCGACCGGTGGAGCCACGACAAGGTGGTCCGCTCCACGCACGGGGTCAACTGCACCGGATCGTGCTCGTGGAAGATCTACGTCAAGGACGGGATCATCACGTGGGAAACCCAGCAGACTGACTACCCATCGGTGGGCCCGGACCGCCCCGAATACGAGCCGCGTGGCTGCCCCCGGGGCGCGTCGTTCTCCTGGTACAGCTATTCGCCCACGCGGGTGCGTTATCCGTATGCGCGGGGTGTGCTGGTCGAGATGTTCCGTGAGGCCAAGGCGCGGCTCGGTGACCCCGTGCTCGCGTGGGCGGATATCCAGGCCGATCCGGAGCGCCGTCGCCGCTACCAACAAGCGCGCGGCAAGGGTGGGCTGGTCCGGGTGACCTGGGCCGAGGCGACCGAGCTGATCGCCGCGGCCCACGTGCACACCATCAAGACGTACGGCCCGGACCGGGTCGCCGGCTTCACGCCGATTCCGGCCATGTCGATGGTCAGCCATGCCGCGGGTTCGCGATTCGTTTCGCTGCTGGGCGGGGTGATGACCTCGTTCTACGACTGGTACGCCGACCTGCCGGTGGCCTCGCCGCAGGTGTTCGGCGACCAGACCGACGTGCCCGAGTCCGGGGATTGGTGGGACGCGTCGTATTTGATGATGTGGGGCTCCAACGTCCCGATCACCCGAACCCCCGACGCGCACTGGATGGCCGAGGCCCGCTATCGGGGCACCAAAGTCGTTGTGGTGAGCCCGGATTACGCCGACAACACCAAGTTCGCCGACGAGTGGATGCGCTGTGCCGCCGGCACCGACGCCGCGCTGGCGATGGCGATGGGTCACGTGATTCTCTCGGAATGCTATGTGCGCAAGCAGGTTCCGTTCTTCGTCGACTATGCTCGCCGCTACACCGACCTACCGTTCCTGATCAAGCTGCAGCAGCGCGGCGACTCGCTGGTGCCCGGTAAGTTCCTGACGGCGGCCGACATCGGCGAGGAAGTCGAGAACGCGGCGTTCAAGCCCGCCCTGGTCGACGAGGTCACCGACCGGGTCGTCGTGCCGCACGGTTCCCTGGGCTTCCGGTTCGGTGAGGACGGCGTCGGGAAATGGAACCTCGACCTGGGCCCGGTCGTCCCGGCGCTGAGCGTTGCGGGCACGCGGGAAGTCCGACTGGTCGAGCTGCCCAGCTTCGACACCATCGACGGCCACGGCGAGACGGTGCGTCGCGGCGTGCCGGTGCGCCGGGTCGGCGAGCACCTAGTGTGCACCGTGTTCGACCTGATGCTGGCCCATTACGCGGTGCGGCGCGACGGTCTTCCGGGCGAATGGCCGACCGGTTACGACGATCCCAGTCAGCAGAACACCCCGGCCTGGCAGGAACCCATCACCGGGGTGCCCGCCGCGCAGGCGATCAGGGTGGCCAAGGAATTCGCCCGCAACGCAGAGGAATCCGGCGGGCGATCCATGGTGATCATGGGCGGTGGCATCTGCCACTGGTTCCACAGCGACGTGATGTACCGGTCGGTGCTCGCGCTGCTGATGTTGACCGGGTCGATGGGCCGCAACGGCGGCGGCTGGGCGCACTATGTCGGCCAGGAGAAGGTGCGCCCCTTGACGGGCTGGCAGACGATGGCGAATGCCACCGACTGGTCGCGGCCCCCGCGGCAGGTGCCCGGCGCCTCGTACTGGTATGCGCACACCGATCAATGGCGCTACGACACGTACGGGGCGGACAAGCTGTCCAGCCCGTTGGGCCGCGGCAAGTTCGACGACCAGCACACGATCGACGTGCTGGCCTCGGCGACGGCGATGGGCTGGAGCCCGTTCTATCCGCAGTTCGACCGCTCCAGCCTCGACGTCGCCGACGAGGCGGAAGCCGCCGGGCGCGACGTCACGGACTACGTCGCCGAGCAGCTCGCCCAGCGCAAGCTGAAGCTATCGATCACCGACCCCGACGATCCCGTCAACTGGCCGCGCGTGCTGTCGGTCTGGCGGTCGAACCTGATCGGCTCGTCGGGCAAGGGCGGCGAGTACTTCCTGAAACATCTGCTCGGCACGGACTCAAACGTGCAATGCGAGGCCCCCGCCGACGGCGTGCGGCCCGTCGATGTGGCCGCTCACAGGGAGATTCCCGAGGGCAAGCTGGATTTGATGATGTCGATCGACTTCCGGATGACGTCGACGACACTGGTTTCGGACGTGGTGTTGCCCGCGGCGACGTGGTACGAGAAGAACGACCTGTCCAGCACCGACATGCACCCCTACGTGCACGCGTTTTCGCCCGCGATCGACCCGCCATGGGAAACGCGTTCGGACTTCGAAGCGTTCGCCGCCATTGCCCGTGCCTTCAGCGCCATGGCCCGGCAGCATCTGGGCACGCGCAACGACGTCGTGCTGACCGCGCTGCAGCACGACACGCCGGATGCGATGGCGTATCCGGATGGCACCGAACGCAATTGGCTACATGCGAACGAGGTGCCGGTGCCGGGCAGGACGATGGGCAAGCTCACTGTGGTGGAGCGCGACTACGCCGCGATCTACGACAAGTGGGTGACCCTGGGACCGCTCGTCGACCAGTTCGGCATGACCGTCAAGGGCTACACCGTCCATCCCTTCCGTGAGATCGGCGAGCTGGCCGCGAAGTTCGGCGTGATGAATTCCGGTGCGGCAGCCGGCCGTCCGGCGATCACCACCGCCGAGCGGATGGCCGACGTCATCCTCGCCCTGTCCGGGACGTGCAACGGGCGCCTGGCCGTCGAGGGCTTCCTCGAGCTGGAGAAGCGCACCGGGCAGCGGCTGGCGCACCTGGCCGAGGGCAGTGAGGAACGGCGGATCACCTACGCCGACACCCAGGCTCGCCCGGTCCCGGTGATCACCAGCCCGGAGTGGTCCGGTAGCGAGACCGGCGGCCGCCGCTACGCGCCGTTCACGATCAACATCGAGCACCTCAAGCCGTTCCACACGCTGACCGGACGGATGCACTTCTATCTCGCCCACGACTGGGTGGAAGAGCTCGGTGAACACCTGCCCGTGTACCGACCGCCGCTGGACATGGCGCGGCTGTTCAACCAGCCTGAGCTCGGATACGACGGGATCGGGCTCACCGTGCGCTATTTGACGCCCCACTCGAAGTGGTCGTTCCATTCGACGTACCAGGACAACCTGTACATGCTGTCGCTGTCTCGCGGCGGCCCGACGATGTGGATGAGTCCGGGGGATGCGGCGAAAATCAAAGTGCGCGATAACGATTGGGTCGAGGCAAGCAACGCAAACGGTATCTACGTGTGCCGGGCCATCGTCAGCCACCGCATGCCCGACGGCGTGGTGTTCGTCTACCACGTGCAGGAACGCACGGTGGACACGCCGCGCACCGAGACCAACAACAAGCGCGGCGGCAACCACAACGCGCTGACTCGGGTGCGGATCAAACCCAGCCACCTGGCCGGCGGCTACGGCCAGCACGCGTTCGCCTTCAACTACCTCGGCCCCACCGGCAACCAGCGCGACGAGGTGACCGTGGTGCGCCGTCGCAGCCAGGCGGTGACCTACTAGTGAAGGTCATGGCGCAGATGGCGATGGTGATGAACCTCGACAAATGCATCGGCTGCCATACCTGCTCGGTGACTTGCAAGCAGGCCTGGACCAACCGCGCGGGCACCGAGTACGTGTGGTTCAACAACGTCGAAACCCGTCCGGGAGTGGGCTATCCGCGCACCTACGAGGACCAGGATCGCTGGCGCGGCGGCTGGATTCGCGATAAGAGGGGCCGGCTGCGACTGCGCGACGGCGGCCGCATCAACAAGTTGCTGCGCATCTTCGCCAATCCCAAGCTGCCCACCATCGACGACTACTACGAGCCCTGGACCTACGACTACGAGAACCTGACCCGGGCCCCGGCCGGGGACACCTTCCCGACGGCCGCGCCGCGCAGCCAGATCACCGGCGAACCAATGAAGGTGTCGTGGGGATCGAACTGGGACGACAACCTCGCCGGCTCGCCGGAGATCGTGCCCAACGACCCGGTTCTGAAGAAGGTCAGCCAAGAGGTCAAGCTCAAGCTCGAAGAGACCTTCATGTTCTACCTGCCGCGGATCTGCGAACACTGCCTCAACCCGTCGTGCGTGGCCTCCTGCCCGTCGGGGGCGATGTACAAGCGCAGCGAGGACGGCATCGTTCTGGTAGACCAGGATCGCTGCCGGGGCTGGCGGATGTGCGTGTCCGGATGTCCTTACAAGAAGGTGTATTTCAACCACAAGACCGGCAAGGCCGAGAAGTGCACCCTGTGCTATCCGCGCATCGAGGTCGGCCTGCCCACGGTGTGCTCGGAAACCTGCGTGGGCCGCCTGCGCTATCTCGGGCTGGTGCTCTATGACGTGGACCGCGTGCTGGAGGCGGCGTCGGTGGAAAACGACACGGACCTCTACGAGGCGCAGCGCCGGATCCTGTTGGACCCCAACGATGCCGAGGTGATCGCCGCGGCGCGGGCCGAGGGCATCGCAGACGAGTGGATCGAAGCCGCGCAGCGGTCACCGGTGTACGCGCTGATCAACACCTACCGGGTGGCGCTTCCCCTGCACCCGGAATACCGGACCATGCCGATGGTTTGGTACATCCCGCCGCTGTCACCGGTGGTCGACGCGGTCAGCCACGACGGCCACGACGGCGAGGACCTGGGCAACCTGTTCGGTGCCCTCGAAGCGCTGCGCATCCCCATCCAGTACCTGGCCGAGCTGTTCACCGCGGGCGACACCGAAGTGGTGGCCGGGGTGCTGAAGCGGCTGGCCGCGATGCGGTCGTATATGCGCGACATCAACCTCGGCCGCGAGACGCAACCGCACATCCCGCATGCGGTCGGGATGACCGAAGAACAGATCTACAACATGTACCGGCTGCTCGCGGTGGCCAAATACGAAGAGCGCTACGTGATTCCGACGTCGTATGTGGCCGACGTGCCCGCGGCCGCGATGGCCGACGAGATGGGGTGCTCGTTGTCCTTCGAGGGCGGCCCGGGCATGTACGAATCCGGCCCGTTCGGGGAGGGCAGCGGTGCGCCCGTCCCGATCGCCGTGGAAACCTTCCACGCCCTGCAGCAACGCCAGACGGGTGCGGCCGCCGGGGCCGGTAGCACGGGCGGCGGCGGCCGCTCCAGGATCAACCTGCTCAACTGGGACGGCAACGGCGTGCCCGCGGGCCTGTTCCCGGACTCCGACAAAGGCCCGGGGTAGCGATGAGGTTGTTGCCCAAGATTTCCGACCGCGGGTCCTCCCGGGCGATGCAGGACCGACTGGTGTGGCAGGCGGCCTCGCTGCTGCTGGCCTACCCCGACGACGGACAGGCGCAACGGCTCGACACCGTGGGCGAGCTGCTGGACCACATCACCGGGCCCGCCGCAACGATGCTCGAACGGACGCTTCTCGCGCTGCGCGCCCGCGACCCGATGACCGCCGCGGCGGATTATGTCGAGACGTTCGACTTGCGCCGTCGCGCCACGATGTACCTGACCTACTGGACCGCCGGCGATACCCGTAACCGCGGCCGGGAGATGCTGGTGTTCGCCAGCGCTTACCGGGACGCGGGTGTCGAGCCGCCGCGCAAGGAGGCCCCGGATCACCTGCCCGTTGTATTGGAATTCGCCGCGACCGTCGATCCCGAGGCCGGCCGGCGGCTGCTCACCGAGCACCGGGTCCCCATCGACGTACTGCACGGGGCGCTGGCGCAAGCCGAGTCGCCGTACCAGCACGCCGTGGCGGCGGTTTACGAAACGTTGCCGGGCGCAACCGATCAGGAGGCGCGCCGAGCGGAACGGCTGGCTCGCCATCTTTTAGAGGCCGGACCTCCCACGGAAGCCGTTGGGCTGCAACCGTTTACCCTGACGGTCCCGCCGAAGCGCACCGAAAGAGGGTGACCGTGGTTCACATGAAATTGGTCGAGATTTTCTGGGACGACGCGCCTTACGTCGCGCTGTCGGTGGCGGCGGTCGGCACCTGGTGGCGGTATCGCTACGACAAGTTCGGGTGGACCACCCGTTCGTCGCAGCTTTACGAGTCGAAGTTGTTGTCGATCGGCAGCCCGCTGTTCCATTTCGGCAGCCTGCTGGTCATCATGGGCCACGTCATGGGGCTGTTCATTCCGGAATCGTGGACCCGCGCGATCGGGATCAGTGATCACATCTATCACCTGCAGGCGTTGCTGCTCGGTGTGCCCGCCGGCTTTGCCACCCTGATCGGCATCGGGTTGCTGATCTACCGGCGGCGCAGGCACGGGGCGGTGTTCTTGGCCACCACCCGCAACGACAAGCTGATGTATCTGGTGCTGGTGTGCGCGCTGGTGGCGGGGCTGTGCTGCACCCTGGCCGGTGCCACGCACTTCGGCGAGCTGCACGACTACCGGCAGAAGGTGTCGGTCTGGTTCCGGTCGATCTGGATCCTCGATCCGCGCGGGGATCTGATGGCGCACGCGGCGTTCTACTACCAAATTCACGTGTTCATCGCGCTTGCGCTGTTTGCCCTGTGGCCGTTCACCCGCCTGGTGCACGCGTTCAGTGCGCCGGTCGCCTACCTGTTCCGCCCTTACATCGTGTACCGCACCCGGGAAGTGGCCGACAAAGAACTGATCAGCGCGGCACCGCGCCGCCGCGGCTGGTAAGTGCCCATCCTGGGCTTGGGGTGTGCGGCTACGGCGACGCCACCGCACACCCACCGCCGTCACCGCACACTCGACGCCACAGGGCGGTCCGGCATCCGCCAGTTCGCTATCTGAGGTCCCCGCTGCCAGAATCACCGACGTGCCATTTCGCAATGTCGCCATCGTCGCCCACGTGGACCACGGCAAAACCACGCTGGTCGACGCGATGCTGCGGCAGTCCGGCGCGTTGCACGAACGGGGCGAAGTGCAGGAACGCGTGATGGACACCGGCGACCTGGAACGGGAAAAAGGCATCACCATCCTGGCCAAGAACACCGCCGTGCACCGCCACGACCCGGATGGGACCGTCACGGTGATCAACGTGATCGACACCCCGGGCCACGCCGATTTCGGCGGTGAGGTGGAGCGCGGACTGTCCATGGTGGACGGGGTGCTGTTGCTGGTCGACGCGTCCGAGGGCCCGCTGCCGCAAACCCGGTTCGTACTGCGCAAGGCGCTAGCCGCCCACCTCCCGGTGATTCTCGTGGTGAACAAGACGGACCGGCCCGATGCGCGCATCGACGAGGTCGTCGAGGCCAGCCACGACCTGTTGCTCGATGTCGCCTCGGATCTCGACGACGAGGCCGCCGCGGCCGCCGAGCACGCCCTGGGTTTGCCGACGCTATACGCGTCCGGGCGCGCCGGGGTGGCCAGCACCACGCAGCCACCCGACGGCCAGGTTCCCGACGGGTCGAACCTGGACCCGCTGTTCGAGGTCCTGGAAAAGTACGTGCCGGAGCCCAAGGGCGACTCGGGCGCGCCGCTGCAGGCCCTGGTGACCAACCTCGACGCGTCGAGCTTCCTGGGCCGGCTGGCGCTGATCCGCATCTACAACGGGCGCATCCGCAAGGGCCAGCAGGTCGCGTGGATCCGCGAAGTGGACGGCCAGGAGACCACGGCAACCGCGAAGATTACCGAGCTGCTGGCCACCGAGGGCGTCGAACGCCGCCCGACCGACGAGGCCATCGCCGGCGATATTGTCGCCGTCGCCGGCCTGCCGGAGATCATGATCGGCGACACGCTGGCCGACTTAACGAATCCCGTTGCACTGCCGCGGATTACGGTCGACGAGCCGGCGATCTCGGTGACCATCGGAACCAACACCTCGCCGCTGGCCGGCAAGGTCTCCGGGCACAAACTGACCGCGCGCATGGTGCGCAACCGGCTGGACGCCGAATTGGTGGGCAACGTGTCGATCCGCGTGGTCGACATCGGCGTGCCCGACGCGTGGGAGGTGCAGGGGCGCGGCGAGCTGGCCCTGGCCGTGCTGGTCGAACAGATGCGCCGCGAGGGCTTCGAACTGACGGTGGGCAAGCCCCAGGTGGTCACCAAGACCATCGACGGCAAGCTGCACGAGCCGTTCGAGGCCATGACCGTCGACTGCCCAGAGGAATACGTCGGGGCGGTCACGCAACTGATGGCCGCGCGCAAGGGCCGCATGGTGGAGATGGCCAACCACACGACCGGCTGGGTCCGCATGGATTTCGTCGTTCCCAGCCGCGGCCTGATCGGCTGGCGCACCGACTTCCTGACCGAGACCCGCGGCACCGGCGTCGGCCATGCGGTGTTCGACGGGTACCGGCCGTGGGCGGGGGAGATCCGGGCCCGGCACACGGGGTCGCTGGTGTCCGATCGTTCCGGCACCATCACGCCGTTCGCGCTATTGCAGCTGGCCGATCGCGGGCAGTTCTTCGTCGAACCCGGGCAGGACACCTACGAAGGCATGGTCGTCGGAATCAACCCGCGCCCAGAGGATCTCGACATCAACGTCACCCGCGAGAAGAAGCTCACCAACATGCGGTCGTCGACCGCCGATGTCATCGAGACGTTGGCCAAGCCGCTTGAGCTCGATCTGGAGCGGGCCATGGAATTCTGCGCACCCGACGAATGCGTCGAGGTGACTCCCGAGGTGGTGCGAGTGCGAAAGGTCGAGCTGGACGCCACCTCCCGGGCCCGCGGCCGGGCGCGGGCGAAGGCCAGGGGTTAGGCCGGTCGTGGTCGGGCGCGTTGCTGGGCGGGTGCTCGATACCCTGATGGGCGTGCCGAGACGCCACCGCCGTTTCTTCGCGAAGCTCGGCTTCTCGATGGTCGCCGTGGTCTCGCTGGCCGGGCTGGCGCTGGCGGCGTGCACGGTCAGCCCGCCGCCGGCGCCGCAAAGCACTGATACGCCGCACAACTCGGCACCGCCGCCGCAGCGGCCCACCCAGATCATCATGGGAATCGACTCGATCGGTGCCGGGTTCAACCCGCATCTGCTGTCCGATCTGTCCCCGGTGAACGCGGCGATCAGCTCGCTGGTGCTGCCCAGCGCATTTCGGCCGGTGCCCGATCCCGGGACGCCGACGGGTTCGCGCTGGGAGATGGATCCCACGCTGTTGGTCTCGGCGGAGGTGACCAGCCAGAACCCGTTCACGGTGACCTACAAGATCCGGCCCGAGGCGCAATGGACCGACAACGCCCCGATCGCCGCCGACGACTTCTGGTACCTCTGGCATCAGATGGTCAGTCAGCCCGGCGTCGTCGATCCCGCCGGCTACGACCTCATCACCGGCGTGCAGTCGCTCGAGGGCGGCAAGCAGGCGGTGGTGACCTTCGCGCAGCCCTACCCGGCGTGGAAGGAGCTGTTCAGCGACATCCTGCCGGCGCACATCGTCAAGGATGTGCCGGGCGGTTTCGCGGCCGGGCTGGCGCGGGCGCTGCCGGTCACCGGCGGGCAGTTCCGCGTCGAGAACATCGATCCGCAGCGCGACGAAATCCTGATCGCCCGCAACGACCGCTACTGGGGGCCGCCGGCCAAGCCGGCGCTGATCCTGTTCCGCCGCGCCGGGGCGCCGGCGGCGCTGGCCGACTCGGTGCGCAACGGCGATACTCAGGTGGCCCAGGTGCACGGCGGGTCCGCGGCCTTCGCGCAGTTGTCCGCCATCCCCGATGTGCGGACGGCGCGGATCGTCACACCGCGGGTCATGCAGCTCACGCTGCGCGCCAACGAGCCCAAGCTGTCCGACACCCAGGTCCGCAAGGCGATCTTGGGGCTGCTCGACGTCGACCTGCTCGCCGCGGTCGGCGCAGGCAGTGACAACACCGTCACGCTGGCGCAGGCCCAGATCCGTTCGCCCAGCGATCCGGGCTACGAGCCGACCGCGCCTCCCGCGATGACGACGCCGGCGGCGCTGGCGTTGCTGACGGCGTCGGGATACCAAATCGAGAGCAGCACCTCGGCGTCGCCGGTACCGCCGCCGCCCAGCGCGACGCCGCCGGTGAGCACCGGGCCGCCGGAAGTCATTCGGGGGCGGATCAGTAAGGACGGCCAGCAGCTGTCGCTCGTCATCGGGGTGGCCGCGAACGACCCGACCGCGGTCGCGGTGGCCAACACCGCCGCCGACCAGCTGCGCAACGTCGGGATCGCCGCGACGGTGCTGGCGCTGGACCCGGTGACGCTTTATCGCGACGCGCTGAACAACCACCAGGTCGACGCGATCGTCGGATGGCACCAAGCGGGCGGAAACCTGGCGACCCTGCTGGCCTCGCGCTATGGCTGCCCCGCGCTGCAGTCGACGACGGTGCCTACCGCCAACACGCCGACCAATGCCGCCTCCACCGGTCCCTCCGGCCCTGCCGGGCCCACGCCGCCCACGGGGCCGAGCCCCACCGCCACGACGCCGACGTCGACCCCACCCAGTCGCGCACCCGATCCCGGCGCGCTGGTGCAGGCGCCGTCGAACCTGACCGGGATCTGCGATCGCAGCATCCAGTCGAACATCGACGCCGCCCTCAACGGCACCAAGAGCATCAACGACGTGATCACCGCGGTCGAACCGCGGCTGTGGAACATGTCGACCGTGTTGCCGATCCTGCAGGACACGACGATCGTCGCGGCCGGACCGAGCGTGCGGAACGTCAGCCTGTCGGGCGCGGTACCGGTCGGCATCGTCGGCGACGCCGGCCAATGGATCAAAACCGGGCCGTGACGGCCCTCTAGTCGACGGCTGCCGCCGGTGCCCGCGCCGGGATCACGGTGTCGACGATGAGTGCCAGCTCCCGCCGATTCGGCGGTTCCCCGGTGAGCAGGAAGTGTTGGTTGATCAACGCCGGTCCGATCCGCGCGGTCAGCGGGGTGATCGTGGCCGGGTCGATGTCGCCGGAGTCGACGGCGGCTTGCAGGATCGATTCGATGATTTTCAGTCGCGGGCTCACCACGGCATCGGCGAAGATCGCCCGCATCTCGGGTTCGTGGAGCAGCTGCTGGACGACATAAAGGCCCGGAAAGTCGGTCTTGCCGGCCAGCATGTCGCGGTGAGAGGTGAACATCGCCAGCAGGTTGTCTCTGGCCGGGCGGCCCGAGCGCGGCTCGGGGACCGGCGGCAACGCGAAAACCAGCGCGGCGTGTACCAGCTCGCACTTGGTTGCCCAGCGACGGTACAGCGCCGCTTTGCCGGTGTGGGCGCGCGCCGCTATCCCTTCCATCGTCAGGCCGCCGTATCCGACTTCGGTCAGCTCGGCCAACGTGGCCTCGTAGAGGGCACGTTCCAGGACTTCGCCCCGACGGCGGCTGCGGCTGCCGTTGCGGGCTGGTGTGAGCTGGGCCATTCCTCGATAGTAGCCGTCGGCGTTCCTATTCATCGCGCGGCGGGTAGGGTGCGTCCATGCCTGAGACCCCGCGGCTGCTTTTCGTCCACGCGCATCCCGACGACGAGAGCCTCAGCAACGGGGCCACCATCGCCCACTACACCGCCCGCGGCGCACAGGTAAGCGTCGTCACCTGCACGCTCGGCGAGGAGGGCGAGGTCATCGGCGACCGCTGGGCCCGGCTCGCCGTCGACCACGCGGACCAACTCGGCGGGTACCGAATCGGTGAGCTAACCGCCGCGCTGCGCGAGCTCGGCGTCGGCGAGCCGGTCTATCTCGGCGGTGCGGGCCGTTGGCGCGACTCCGGGATGGCCGGCACGGCAAAGCGGCGACAGCAGCGGTTCATCGACGCCGACGAGCGCGAAGCGGTCGGGGCGCTGGTCGCGATCATTCGCGCGCAGCGCCCCCACGTCGTGGTGACATACGACCCCAACGGCGGCTACGGGCATCCCGACCACATCCGCACCCACATGGTCACCGCGGCCGCCGTCGCATCTGCCGGCCCCAAGGCCGGGACCGGCGACTACCCCGGCGAGCCATGGACGGTCCCGAAGTTCTACTGGGCGGTCATCGCGGCGAGCGCATTCGTGGCGGGATGGCGCGCCCTGCAGCCCGATGATCTGCTGCCGGGGTGGACGATCCCGCCCGCGGAAGAGTTCGACTTCGGATATGCGGATTCCGACATCGACGCCGTGGTGGAAGCCGGCCCGGACGCCCTCGCGGCCAAGTCGGCCGCGCTCGCCGCGCACGCCACCCAGGTGGTCGTCGGCCCGACCGGCCGGGTGTGCGCCCTGTCGAACAACATGGCGCTGCCGATACTGGCGCACGAGCATTACGTGCTCGCCGCGGGATCCGCGGGGGATCGCGATGAGCGCGGCTGGGAGACGGATCTGCTCGCGGGACTGGGTTTCAACGGATTCGGCACGCGGTAGGCTGCCAACCAGGCAGCCACGGAAGGAATTCGCATGGACCCCGACCTGGACCCTAACCTGCAGCACTGGCAGGACCGCCTGGACAGCCTGCAGTGGGTACTCGGCTCCATCCTCTCCAATATCGACAGCGTCCCGACCTGACCGAAACCAAGCCGCGCGCCGCGTCTGTTGAGGACAGCGGCACGACAGACCCCGCTATTCGCGTCGTTGTCCTGGCGCTGTTGGCTGTCGACGGGGTGTTGTCCGCGCTAGCCGGGGCCCTGCTGCTGCCGTTCTATATCGGCACGGTCCCCTTTCCCATCAGCGGATTGATCAGTGGATTGGTCAACGCCGCCCTGGTCTGGGCCGCGGGGCGCTGGACGAGTTCGCCACGGGTGGCCGCGTTGCCGCTGTGGACCTGGCTGCTCACGGTGGCGGCGATCAGCATGGGCGGTCCCGCCGACGACATCATCCTGGGCGGCAAGGGGCTGATGGCATACGGGGCGTTGATCCTGATCGTGCTGGGCGTGGTGCCACCGGTATGGGTGCTGTGGCGCTACAGCGTGCACCGCTGAGGCTCGTCGAGATGGCCGGGAATGCGAGCGCGGGCCGGGCGGCGCCTGGCGCTACTGTTGCGCAAAGGGCACCCGCCATGGTTGCCAGGCTTCCAAAATGTTGGGACGCGCGGATGAAATTCGATCGTGGGGAAGTTACACAAACGTGCCACTGACACCGGTGCCTCCGGAGCCCACCGCTCTGCCTAGCCCCGTCATTCCGCCCAAGGCCAATCGGTCGGCGCTGCGGCGGGTGTTGCGGCGGGCCCGGGACGGGGTCGCGCTAAACATGGACGAGGCGGCCCTCGCGATGACCGCCCGCGGAGCGGACCTGGCCGACTTGTGCGCCAGCGCGGCGCGGGTGCGTGACGCGGGCCTGGAGTCGGCCGGTCGGCGTGGCCCGGGCGGCCGGTTGCCGATCACCTATTCGCGGAAGGTCTTCATCCCGGTCACTCACCTGTGCCGGGACAGCTGCCACTACTGCACGTTTGTCACGGTGCCCGGCAGGCTGCGCGCCCAGGGCGCCGGCATGTACATGGAGCCCGACGAGATCCTCGACGTCGCCCGCCGCGGGGCCGAACTCGGTTGCAAGGAAGCGCTATTCACACTGGGCGACCGGCCCGAGGAACGTTGGCCGGAGGCCCGCGACTGGCTCGGCGAGCGGGGCTACGACTCCACACTCTCCTACGTGCGGGCGATGGCGATCCGGGTGCTGGAGGAGACCGGGCTGCTGCCGCACCTGAATCCCGGGGTGATGAGCTGGTCGGAGATGTCGCGGCTGAAGCCGGTGGCGCCGTCGATGGGCATGATGCTCGAGACGACGTCGCGACGGCTGTTCGAGACGAAAGGGCTTGCGCACTACGGCAGCCCGGACAAAGACCCGGCGGTTCGGTTGCGCACGTTGACCGATGCGGGCCGGCTGTCCATCCCGTTCACCACCGGACTGCTGGTGGGGATCGGGGAGACGCTGCCCGAACGGGCCGACACCTTGCACGCGATTCGCAAGTCGCACAAGGAGTTCGGGCACGTCCAGGAAGTGATCGTGCAGAATTTCCGGGCCAAGGAACACACCGCGATGGCCGGCTTCCCCGACGCCGGGATCGAGGACTACCTGGCAACGGTGGCGGTCGCGCGATTGGTGTTGGGTCCCGGCATGCGCATCCAGGCGCCGCCCAATCTGGTGTCGCGCGAGGAGTGCCTGGCACTGGTGGCCGCCGGAGTCGACGACTGGGGCGGGGTGTCGCCGTTGACGCCCGACCACGTCAACCCGGAACGGCCCTGGCCCGCTTTGGACGAGCTGGCCGCCGTCACCGCCGAAGCAGGATACGAGTTGATGCAGCGGTTGACCGCGCAGCCGAAATACGTGCAGGCGGGCGCCGCGTGGATCGACCCACGGGTGCGGGGACACGTTGTGGCACTGGCCGATCCGGCGACCGGTTTGGCCCGCGACGTCAACCCGGTCGGCATGCCCTGGCAGGAGCCCGACGACGTGGAGTCCTCCGGCCGGGTCGACCTCAATGCGGCGATCGACTCCGAGGGACGCAACACCGAGGCGCGCAGCGATCTCGATAGCGCCTTCGGCGATTGGGAATCGATCCGTGCACACGTGCACGAGCTCGCCGCGCACGCGCCCGAACGCATCGACACCGATGTCCTTGCGGCGTTGCGATCGGCCGAACGCGATCCCGCCGGCTGCACCGACGAGGAGTACCTGGCGTTGGCGACAGCCGACGGTGCCGCGCTGGAAGCGGTTGCTGCACTGGCCGATTCGCTACGTCGTGACGTGGTCGGTGACGACGTGACGTTCGTGGTGAATCGCAACATCAATTTCACCAACATCTGCTACACCGGCTGCCGGTTCTGCGCGTTCGCGCAGCGCAAGGGTGACGCCGACGCGTACTCCTTGTCCACCGACGAGGTCGCCGACCGCGCCTGGGAGGCGCACGTCGAGGGCGCCACCGAGGTCTGCATGCAGGGCGGGATCGACCCCGAGCTGCCGGTCACCGGCTACGCCGACCTGGTCCGCGCCGTCAAGGCCCGCGTCCCGTCGATGCACGTGCACGCGTTCTCCCCGATGGAGATCGCCAACGGCGTGACCAAGAGCGGGTTGAGCGTCCGCGAGTGGCTGATCAGCCTGCGGGAGGCCGGGCTGGACACCATCCCCGGCACCGCCGCCGAGATCCTGGACGACGAGGTGCGCTGGGTGCTCACCAAGGGCAAGCTGCCGACGTCGATGTGGATCGAGATCGTGACCACCGCGCACGAGGTGGGCCTGAGGTCGTCGTCGACGATGATGTACGGGCACGTCGACAGTCCCCGGCACTGGGTCGGACACCTCAACGTGTTGCGCGAAATCCAGGACCGCACCGGCGGTTTCACCGAGTTTGTGCCGCTGCCGTTCGTGCACCAGAGTTCGCCGTTGTATCTCGCCGGCGCCGCCCGTCCCGGCCCCACCCATCGCGACAACCGGGCGGTGCACGCGCTGGCGCGGATCATGTTGCACGGCCGCATTTCTCACATTCAAACCAGCTGGGTCAAGCTCGGTGTCGCGCGCACGCAGGTGATGCTCAACGGCGGCGCCAACGACCTGGGCGGCACGCTGATGGAGGAGACCATCTCGCGGATGGCCGGCTCGGAGCACGGGTCGGCGAAAACGGTGGCCGAACTGACCGCGATCGCCGAGGGCATCGGCCGCCCCGCCCGGCAGCGCACCACCACCTATTCGCCGCTCGCCGCGTAGGTGTCGGAGGCAGCGGGTATACCCGAGGCCGTGAAACGACAGATCGATACCGACCGATTTCCCGAATGGCAGCCCTTCGCGGACGCCGTGCAGCAGCGCCGCCCGGATACCGGGACCTGGTGTGAAGCCTGGACGGTACGCGACATCGTGGCCCATCAAGCCGGGAACGCCGAGGAGCTCGCCCGAGTGCTGGGCGCACACCTGGAAGGCGAACCCGTCGGCACCCGCAGTTTCGAAGAACGGGAAGGCCCCCTGCGCGCGCTCAACGATGCCGACCTGTGGGATGCCCTCCTCGACCGCATGGCCACCCTGAACGAGGTCGCCGTGGCAGCCGAAGCGGTTCCCGCCGACACCGATGTCGCCTGGACCGGACGCACCATGAAGGTGCCCTGGTTCGCCGAGCACATGCGCGAAGAACTCGTCCTGCACGGCTGGGACATCACCGGCGACTGCGACAAGAGCGTCGCCTTCCAGACCGCGCTAGCGGAGCCGTGGATGACGACGCACAGCGTCGTCGCGGTGGGACGCCCGCTGCTCGCCAAGGGCGCCAAGGAAATCGGCTCGGGTGAGCGAATCGAGGCCCGGCTGCGAGTTCCCGAGACCGACGACGTCGTCCTCAGCGCGGACGCGGACCACACCACCGTCGGATTCGCCGACGCGGTGGGTCCGGCCACACTCGAAACCGATGCCGCAGCACGGGTTTTGCTCCTGTGGGGCCGCCGACCCGGCGACCCGTCCAGGATCTGCAGCCGAGTCGGCGCCGAAACCTTGGGTCGCGTGCGCCGACTACTCAGCGGCTACTGAACTACCTGAGCCGGTCGGCTCAGTAGTTGTTGCAGACGCCGGCGACGTTCTCGATGGTGCCCATGAACTGGGCGGCCTGCGGCATCGCCCGGATCTGCGCGGCCATCTGCTGGCGCTTCGGCGGCGGCGCGGCGAGGAACTGCCGCAAGTAGTTCTGCGCCACCGGCGATGAGTTCAATTGCGCGGCAGTTGCCGGATCGGTCGCGTTAAGCGCCGCCATCACCTGCCCGTAGTTGCAGGTCGTGTCGACGATCGGATCCGCGGACGCGACCCCGGTGGCAGCGCTCAGCGCCACTGCCACGCCGCCAACTGCGGCTGCCAACTTCCCCAACGACAGCGTCATCATTTATCGGACACCTTCCCCAGTTATGCACCGCTGTTGACGGCGACGACATCTCTGCCCAGCGGTTTGCCGTCCTCTGCGAGGCTACCAGGCGCCGTGGGCGTTCCCTTTCGCGTGACTATTCGTACGCCGCCGCCCGAATGTAACTATCTGCAGGTCATCGGCTTGGCGGCGTTCGTCGTCGCCGGTGAACGCTATACCAACTCACAGCTTCGACCCCGCGACTTGGGCACGGACCGCGGTCATGCTTTGCTATGGCGACTAGGTTTATAGAACGCCAGTCCTCCAGTGCGTGCCGGGTAGTTGACGTGTATGTGCAACGTCTAGTATCAGTAACCGAAAGCTTTGCATTTTGCGAGGCCTGGAGCACCGCGGCGAAGCAAACGGCAGCCCACACCGAGCAGTACATGGAGGAGACCTTGAGGAGACGTCCGTGACGTACACGATCGCCGAGCCTTGCGTCGACATCAAGGACAAGGCATGCATCGAGGAGTGCCCCGTCGATTGCATCTACGAGGGCGCTCGGATGCTCTACATCCACCCTGACGAGTGCGTCGACTGTGGGGCCTGTGAACCGGTCTGCCCTGTCGAAGCGATCTACTACGAAGACGACGTGCCCGAGCAATGGAGCCAGTACACGCAGATCAACGCAGACTTCTTCGTTGAGCTGGGCTCCCCGGGTGGCGCGGCCAAGGTCGGCATGACCGAGAACGACCCGCAGGTGGTCAAGGATCTGGCGCCGCAGGGCGAAGGCGACTGAGCGGGCCGGTGCCGCGTAAGCCCGGGATGGCCCGGCTTGTTTCGGCGTCCCTGCCGGAATTCCCCTGGGACACCTTGGCCGACGCCAAGGCGCTGGCCGGGGACCATCCCGACGGCATCGTCGACCTGTCGGTCGGCACGCCGGTCGACCCGGTCGCCACGGTGATCCGGGAGGCGCTGGCGGCCGCCCGCGCGGCGCCAGGGTACCCGGCGACGGCCGGCACCGTGCGGCTGCGGGAATCCGCGGTCGCCGCGCTTGACCGCCGCTTCGGCATTACCGGGCTGGGCGAGTCGGCGGTGCTGCCCGTGATCGGGACCAAAGAGCTCATCGCCTGGCTGCCAACACTGTTGGGTCTGGGCGCCGCCGACGTGGTCGTGGTGCCGGAGCTGGCCTACCCCACCTATGAGGTCGGCGCCCGCCTGGCCGGGGCGCAAGTGCTGCGCGCGGACTCGCTGACCCAACTCGGCCCGCAGTCACCGGCGTTGTTCTACCTCAATTCGCCGAGCAACCCGACCGGGCGCGTGCTCGGCCTCGACCACCTGCGCAAGGTGGTCGGATGGGCGCGCGAGCGGGGCGTTGTCGTGGCTTCCGACGAGTGTTACCTGGGCTTGGGCTGGGACGCCGAACCGCTATCGGTGCTGCACCCGTCGGTCTGCGACGGCGACCACACCGGGCTGCTGGCGGTGCATTCGCTCTCCAAGAGCTCGTCGCTGGCCGGCTATCGGGCGGGTTTCGTCGCGGGGGATCCGGGGCTCGTCGCCGAGCTCCTGGCGGTGCGCAAGCACGCCGGGATGATGGTGCCGACGCCGGTGCAGGCCGCGATGACGGCCGCGCTGGATGACGACGTCCACGACAAGCTGCAGCGTGAGCGATACGCCCGCCGGCGGGCCGCGCTGGCGCCGGCGCTGCGCTCGGCCGGTTTTGTTGTCGACTTTTCCGAAGGCGGCCTGTACCTGTGGGCCACCCGCGGCGAGCCCTGCCGGGACAGCGTCGCGTGGTTCGCGCAGCGCGGCATCCTCGTCGCACCCGGCGAGTTCTACGGCCCGGGCGGTGCGCGGCACGTGCGCGTCGCGCTGACCGCCACCGACGAGCGCATCGCGGCCGCGGTGGGCCGGCTCACCGCGCCGGCTGAGGCCTGATCGCCGCCCGGCCACGAATATGGCCGGTCCGCCTGCCGCGCGGCCGGGGCGGGCGGCAGAATGCATCGCAGGCGCTCCGACCTCGGGTAAGGATGTGGTTGTGACAACTTCGGCTGGCAAGCTGCGGATCCCGGTGTCAATAGGGGACCTGGCCAAGCGTGTCTTTCTGGGCAAGCCGCTGATCACCGAGGAGTTGGCATCCGAGAAGCTATCGAATCCGGTTGCGCTGGGGGCGCTTTCGCCCGACGCGATCTCGTCGACCGCTTACGGGCCCGAGCAGATCCTGATCGAACTGCTGCCGCGTGCAGGGCTGGCGGCGTTTGTGTTGTTGCTTCCCATCACCGGCGTCATCTTGCTGATTCTGGTGTTGGTTGCCGCGTCGTATCGGCAGGTCGTCATGGCCTATACCCGAGCCGGTGGTTCCTACATCGTGGCGCGGGAGAACTTCGGGCCGCGGGTGGCGCAGGTCGCCGCCGCGGCTCTGTTGATCGACTATGTGGTCACCGTGGCGGTGCAATCCGCAGCCGGGACGGTGGCGGTGGTATCGGCGATCCCCGTCTTGGGTCCGCACAGCCTGCAAATCACGGTCGCGGTCGTGCTGGTCATCTGCTACCTGAACCTGCGCGGACTGAGGGAGGCGGGCTGGCAGTTCGCATTCGCGACCTACTTCTTCGTCGTCATGATCGGCCTGATGATCGTGGTCGGCATCCTTCGCGTGACATTCGGCGATCTACCGGTGTACGACCCCGCGCACCTGCCGGGCACGGTGCCAGTCCAGCAGGGTGGCGGATTGGTGATGGGCGCGACGGTTCTGACGTTGCTGCGCTCGTTCGCCAATGGAGGCTCGTCGCTGACGGGGGTCGAGGCAATCTCGAACACCGTCGATGTGTTTCGAAAGCCGCAGGGCCGCAACGCGCGTCGAGTGCTCACCGCGATGGCTACTATTCTCGGCTTCTTACTGGCCGGTGTCGCCTATCTCGCCTACGTCACGCATGCCACACCGTATGTCACCGAGTATCCGTCGGTCCTGTCGCAAATCGGCCGCGCGGTCTTCGGTCACGGTGTAATCGGTGACATCCTCTATATCCTCGTTCAGACATCCACCGCTGCCATCCTTTTCACGGGCGCAAACACCAGTTTCAACGGATTCCCTGCGCTGGCCAGCTTCGTCGCAGAAGATCGATTCCTGCCGCGCCAGCTGACGAAACGCGGCCACCGCCTGGTGTTTTCGAACGGAATCATCGCGTTGACGGCGCTCTCGGTAGCCTTGCTGATTATCACCGGGGGGTCGGTCAACGCGTTGGTCCCGTTCTACGCGATCGGCGTGTTCACCGGGTTCTCGATGGCCGGTTACGGAATGACCAAACATCATCTGACGCACCGGGAATCGGGTTGGCGACGGCGGCTGGCGATCAACCTATCCGCGGCGATCCTGTCGACCATCGTGGTCGGCATCTTCGCGGTCGCCAAGTTCACCGAGGGCGCGTGGTTGGTCGTCGTCGTCTTCCCGCTACTGGTGTTCGTGCTGATGCGACTCAACCGCGAATATCGTGCCGAGGCGGCCATTCTCGAGATGTTCCGTACCGACCGCCCGGAGTTGGTGAAGTACGCGCGGCACAAAGTTTTCGTGTTTGTGAACTCGGTCGACCTCGCGGTCATCGAAGCGCTGCGCTACGGCCGGGGGCTGCGCGCCGACGAGCTTGTCGCCGTGCACTTCATGGTCGATGAAGCCCACGCGCAGCTGATCCGAAAGCGTTGGGATCACTTCGAACTCGACACGCCACTGCGGGTGGTGGACTGCCCGGACCGGCGGATCACCCGTGCCGCGCAGATGCTGGTCGCCAAGGCGCGCGATGAGCAGCGGAACACCAATGTGACGGTGTTGCTGCCACGTCGCACGTATGCGCCGCTGCTGGGTCGGCTGCTGCACGACCGCACCGCTGACAAGGTCTCCCGCGCGGTCAGCCTGATCCCGGATGCCGCGGCGACGATCGTGCCCTACGACGTGCAGTCGCGAATCCAGCAGGCATACCCCGACAACTTCGAGCAACGGATCGCGCGCGAGCTCGAGAAGGTGGAGGCATGGGTTAACGAGGACGAAGAGGAGAACGTCGAAGCGTATGAACACCCCGACCCTGGGCCGTCGGTGATTACGGTGGCGGGACTGATCCCCGGCCAGCGCGCCACCTTTGAAGGACGGGTGAATCAGGTCGAGGACGTCAACGAAGGTAGGCGGACCCGGCGGCAGGTCGTCATCGGTGATAACACCGGCGAGATCAGCGTGACGTTCCGTCCAGGACATGGGGGCGCAGACATCCAGCCCGGGCAGTTGTTGCGGATTACCGGCAAGCCGAAGCAGACGGGCAACCGGCCCATGTCGTTGGTCGACCCGACATATCAGGTGATCGAGGACCCGGCGAAGGCCGGCAGGCCGGGCGATTCGGGGGAGTCCGGGGAACAGAAAGGACACGCGTGAAGCGACTGGCAGCAGTGTTGGTCTCCGTGTTGGGCTTCGCATTCACCGCCAATGGCTATCGGCCGCTGACCAAGCGGCCGTACGGCGCCATGTATGCGTTCGGCTACGGCGTTTTCGCGTCGGAACTTCCGATGCAATCACTCGGCGTGCAGTTCGCGGCGCTGGCGTCGGTCTCGCGCGGACTGCCGCCGCGGGTACGCCGATTCAGCTGGCTGCTGTCGGCGCTGTCTTGGCTCGGGCTCCTGGGCCTGCGCCACGTCGGGCGCAATGCCAACGAGCCACTGACCGCCGCGCTCGATGCCGGCCTGGGCCCCGACCGTCGCACCGAGTCGGGCGATCTGTGGCGGCGCCCCGCGCCCGGCGGTGCGACCGCGAAGAAACCCGGTGTGGCCCGAATGCTGCGGATCTACCGCGACTACGCGCACGACGGCGACATCAGCTACGGGGAGTACGGCTCGCGCAATCATCTCGACATCTGGCGACGGCCCGACCTCGACCGCGACGGTCACGCCCCGGTCCTGCTGCAGGTCCCCGGCGGCGCCTGGGTGACCGGAAACAAACGGGGACAAGCACATCCGTTGATGAGCCATCTGGCCGAGCTCGGCTGGATCTGTGTCGCGATCAACTACCGGCTCAGCCCGCGCTCTACCTGGCCCGACCAGATCGTCGACGTCAAGCGTGCGATCGCGTGGACGAAAGAGCACATCGCCGCCTACGGCGGTGATCCGGAGTGGATCGCGATCACCGGTGGCTCGGCCGGCGGGCACCTGTCGTCGCTGGCCGCGCTGACGCCGAATGATCCGCGGTTCCAGCCGGGTTTCGAGGAGGCCGACACCCGGGTGCATGCGGCGGTGCCGTTCTACGGGGTCTACGACTTCACCCGAACCGACGACTCCATGCATCCGCTGATGGTGCCGATGGTGGCGAAGCAGGTATTCAAGTTGAGCCGGACGGAGATCGCCGAGCCCTTTCGCGTCGCCTCGCCGATCACCCATGTCAGCGCCGACGCGCCGCCGTTCTTCGTGCTGCACGGAACCAACGACTCGCTGATCCCGGTTGAACAGGCCCGCAGCTTTGTCGCACGGCTCACCGAGGTCAGCCGCCAGCCGGTCGTCTACGCCGAATTACCGTACGCACAGCACGCTTTCGACATCTTCGGGTCGGCCCGCGCGGCGCACGCCGCGGTGGCCGTCGAGCAGTTCCTCGCCGAGATCTACGCGAAGCGCGCGGTTTCCGTATAGGCGGCGTTAAGCGCTGACGCCCCAATGGAACACGCGGGAGGCCAGCAGCACGATCCCCAGCGAGACCGCCGCCACGACGACGAGCCCGATCACGGCCACCAGCAGCGGCCGCCATCCGGTCCGCGCGATCTGCCGGATGTCGGTGTTGAGTCCCACCCCGGCGAACGTCAGCAGGAACGCCCACTTCGAAACGTTGGCCAGATTCGCGGTCTGGCCCTTGGTCAGCCAGCCCGCGGTCGCGATCGCCGAGACCGCCAGAAAGCCGAGCACGAATTTCGGGAATTTGTGCCAGACGAACTCGGCCTTGGCTTTCGCGCCGCGCGCGATCTCGTCGGCCTGCCCGCGCGCGGCCCAATACAGCGCGAAGCCCAGCACCACGAACCCGATCAGCGCGTTGCGGGTCGACTTGACCAGCACGGCGATCTTGCCGGCATGGTCGGAAAACAGATATCCGGTGGCGGTGGTTTCGGCGGTGTTGTCCACCGCCAGGCCCGCCCACAGCCCGAACTCGCGATCGGTCAGGCCGATCGCGTGTCCCAGCGGCGGCAGCACGAACAGCGCCACCGCCCCCAACGCCAGGATTGCCGCGATGGCGTAGCCGACGTCGGAGTTGCGCGCCCGGATCGCGCCCTTGGCGGCCACGATCGCCGACACCCCGCAGATCGACGTACCGATCGCCAGCAGCGAAGCGAGCTTGCCGGATAACCCGAAGGCGCGCGCGGCGACGATGATGATGGTGCCCGCGACCGCCATGTCGACCAAGATCTGGAGCAGGCTCAGCCCGCCGAGTTTGGCGATGTCGCCGAGCACGAAACGCGCTCCCAGCACGACGATCCCGGCCTTGAGCCAAAACTCGTATGTCTGCACGCCGGGCCGAAATATCCGGTGCAGGCCGACGGTGTTGGTGATGACAAGCCCAATCACGATGGCCCACAACACGTATTCGATATCGGGCACCCGCCAGTGTTCGTGTTTGGCCAGTGCGTTCCACCAAATCTGGGCGTATTTGCCGAGCAGCCCGACGGCAATCAGCAACAGCACGCCGGGTACGTAGTCCAGCGGCCGGCTGCTGGTGAAGGCCGGCTCGTCCAGCGTCGCTTCGCGCTCAAGTCCAGTGGTGCTCACGCGATCACCACGGAATCTTCGGCAGCGCGCCGGCCACTGCCAACGCGACGATCACCCCGGCGACCAGGGTCGCCCACCAGTCCACCGATATCGAGCCGACTCGCTCGCGCCAATCACCCACCCGCCCACATTTGCGTGCGCGGCGCCAGCGGCCAAGTGATTAGATCGTGGTGAATCTAGCTGGCAGGCGGGCGCGGGCTGCGTTCGTTGAGCAGATCGATGACCCGTGCGGCGAGGTCGTCGATGCCGGCGCTGGTGGTGTCGAGCAGCAGGTCCGGATTCTCCGGCGCTTCGTACGGGGCATCGACGCCGGTCATGCCGGACAGCTGGCCGCTGCGGGCACGCGCGTACAGGCCCTTGGGATCCCGCTTTTCGCACTCGGCCAGCGACGTGGCGACGTAGACCTCGATGAAGGGCAGCTTGGCGGCTTCGTTGAGGGCGCGGGCGATTTCGCGATCGGACTTCAGCGGTGACACCAGCGATGCCAGCGCGACGACACCCGCGTCGGCCAGCAGCCGAGTCAAATGCCCGACCCGCCTGATGTTTTCGGCGCGATCGCCGGGGGAGAAGCCCAAATCGTCGGACAGGCCGTGGCGCAGGTTGTCGCCGTCGAGCAGGTAGGCCACCCGCCCCGACTCCACGAGCGCGCGCTCGACGGCCACCGCGATGGTCGACTTTCCCGACGCGGGCAGGCCGGTGAACCAGATCGTCGCGCCCGGTTGTCCGGTGGCCTGCCAGCGGTAGCCGCGGTCCAGCGACGACGGATGCCAACGGATGTCGGTGCGCGGATGCGCGCCCGGCTTGACCTCCCGTGCCTCGACGATGGTGCCGGCGCCGACGGTGTCGTTGGTGGTCTCGTCGATCAGGATGAACGCGCCGCTGTCACGGTTGTCGGTGTAGCTGTCGGCGATGACGACCGAGCTGGTCCGCAGCGTGATGGTGCCGATGTCGTTGAGTGCCAGTTCAACCGGGCCGTCCAGCTCGTCGAGCGTCTCGGGGTCCAGCCGCGTGTGCAGCGCCTGCACGGTTGCCCGCACGGTCTTGGTGGTTTGTTTGAGGGCCAGCCGGTCGCCGGCGCGCAGCGGTGAGTCCACGAACCAGCACACGGTCGCATCGAGCTCGCGGGCCAGCACCGGCGGAACCGCATCCTGGGCACCACTGACGAAGACGTCACCGCGGCCCACGTCGATGTCGTCGGCCAGCTCGATCGAAACCGACAGCGGGGCAACGGCAGTGGTGCGTTCGTCGTCGAGGGTGTCCACAGCGGTGACCGTCGAGCGGGTCCCGGCGGGCAGCGACACCACCGGGTCGCCGACGCTGAGCGTTCCCGCCGCGAGGCGCCCGGTATAGCGACGGCGCACGGCGGCGGTTGGTCGGGACACCCACTGCACGGGGAGGCGCAGCCGTGCCGGCTCGGCCTGCGGCGCGGCCAGTTCGATGCCCTCCAGGTACTCGAGTAGCGTGGGGCCGCCGTACCACGGGGTGCGGTCCGAGCGGTGCACGACGTTGTCCCCGTGCTTGGCGGCGATCGGGATGACGGTGATGTCCACGCCGCCGAGGCGTGCCGCCAACTGTCGTAGCTCGTCGTGGACCTCGGTGAACTTGCCCTGGTCGAAGTCGATGAGGTCGATCTTGTTCACGGTCGCGACAAAGTGCTTGATGCCCAACAGCTTTGCGATGCGGGCGTGCCTGCGGGTCTGGCGCAGCACTCCGGCGCGGGCATCGACGAGCAGGATGGCCACGTGGGCGTTGGAGGCGCCGGTGAACATGTTGCGGGTATAGCGCTCGTGGCCGGGGGTGTCGGCCAGGATGTAGCTGCGCGTGTCGGTGGCAAAGAAGCGGTACGCGACGTCGATCGTGATGCCCTGTTCGCGTTCGGCGCGCAGGCCGTCGGAGAGTGCGGCCAGATCCGCGATGCCATCGGTGTCGGTGACGGCTTCCAGGTGGTCCAGCGGCAGGCTGTCGGTGTCATGCAGGAGCCGCCCGATCAGGGTGCTCTTCCCGTCGTCCACGGAGCCCGCGGTGGCGATGCGCAGTAGCTGGCGGGTCACGGCCGTCATCAGAAGTAGCCCTCTCGCTTGCGGTCCTCCATAGCGGCCGCGGACGTGCGATCGTCGGCGCGGGTCTCGCCGCGCTCCGACACCGTCGCCGCGGCGATCTCGGCGATGACGCGGCCGATGTCGGTGGCCGCGGAGCGCACCGCCCCCGTGATCGTCAGGTCGCCGACGGTGCGGTAGCGCACCCACTCCACGGCGGAAGTTTCGCCGGGACGCGGCCCGGCGTACTGCGACACCGCCAGGAGAATCCCGTCGCGTTCGAACACCTCGCGTTCGTGGGCGTAGTAGATCGACGGCAGTTCCAGATTCTCGAGCTCGATGTAGCGCCACACGTCGAGTTCGGTCCAGTTGCTCAGCGGGAACACTCGCACCTGCTCGCCCTTTTTGATGCGGCCGTTGTACAGCGACCAGGGCTCCGGTCGCTGAGCGCGGGGATCCCACTGGCCGAACTCGTCGCGGAAGCTCAGGATCCGTTCCTTGGCGCGGGCCCGTTCCTCGTCGCGGCGCGCACCCCCGAAGGCCGCATCGAAGCCGCCGGCGTCCAGCGCGTCGAGCAGCGTGCGCGTCTGCGCCCGGTTCCGCGACGCCCCCGGCCCCGGGTCGGGCACGCGGCCGCTGTCGATGGATTCCTGCACCGAGGCGACGATGAGCTTGTGCCCGTGGCCGGTGACCCTACGGTCCCGGAATTCGATCACCTCGTCGAAGTTGTGGCCGGTGTCGACGTGCATCACCGGGAAGGGCAACGGCAGCGGCCGGAATGCCTTTTCCGCCAGCCGCAGCAGCACGATCGAGTCCTTGCCGGCGGAAAACAGCAGGACGGGGCGCTCCAGCTCGGCGACGACCTCGCGGATGATGTGGACCGCTTCGGCCTCCAGCAGGCGCAGTTCGTCGACGCGCCGTGCCCCGTTCGTGCTAACCGCCATTGAGCAAGACTAACCGCCCGGAAAACCCGTGGAACACCGTGAATTACGTTCACGCTGAACATAATTCTTGTGCGGCGCTTGGACGGGCTCAGGCCGAGCGTTCCAGCACCCGGAGGCCCAACGAGAACAGTAGTCGCACATCGGGATCGGCCAGGGACGTCGACAATAGCTTCTCGATCCGCCGCACCCGATAGCGGACGGTGTTCGGATGAACTTGTAGCCACTGCGCGGCGGCGCCGATGTCGCCGAAACTGTCCAGATATGCCCCCAGCGTCTCGGCGAGCACCGCATCCCGCGCGTGTAGGTCGCGTATCCGCGGATCGACCAGCCGCTCGTCGGCGGCGACCATAGTGACGATCTCGTCGAGCAAAACGGTCGTGCGCGCCTCGGCCAGCGACGTCACCTGTCCTATCGAAATCGGGTGTCGCTCAGCGCTGTCGAGCACCCGGTCAACCTCGATGCGTGCCGCGGCGGCCTCCGCCAGGCTCGCGATCGGCGCGGCGATGGCCGCGCGCAGCTCGACACCGAGCTCGGTGCGCAGTGCGCCGATGGTGCCGCGAACCCACGAGGTGACCGACCGCGTCGTCGCCGTCTGGGGCAGCAGCACGTAGATCCGTGAGCCGTTCGAAGCGACCTGGGCGTCACGCCGAAAAGCACTGGCGCTCAACGCTAAGACATCAGGCAACCGCGCATGGCGGGCATTGGCGTCCGCGGTGTCCCAGCCGATCACCGCGGCGTTCCCGTGCGTGGCGAGGCCGAGTTCGGCCGCGACGGCAGTCACGTCGGCCGGTTCGGTGTCGGTCAAGCCCAAAACCTGCTGCACCCGCCGCGCATGCGTCGACGGCCGGGCCAGCAGCCGCGACATGATCCTGGCGGCCAGCACCGCCGCGCCGCGCAGCATCTCGTCGGCGTCGTCAGCCAACGGCTGCGACCCTTGCTGCACCCAGATCGTGCCGGCGAACGCCGGCGGCCTGCGCGCTCCGGGTTGATGGATTCCGATGGCCAGCCGCGGCCGCAGGCCCAGTTCCGGGCGCTCGGCGACGCGCACCACCTCGTCACCGGATCGCAGCGCATCGAAGATGCCCCATTGGCCGATCCACTCCAAATGCTCGGGCGGGCCGGCGCGCCCCAGGATCGAAAGGCGGCGCAGCTCGTCGGCTTCCTCGTTGGAGGCCGAATAGGCGAGCACGTGCGACTGGGCGTCTTCGATGCTGACCATGCCGTGGATGCGGTCGGCGAGCGACTGGGCCAAGCCGAAGAGGTCGGTGCCCGAGTCGTCCACCGGATCGCCGCGGCCGCCGTGATGTTCCAGGACGTGATTGACCAACTGGTAGAGCCGTTCCCACCGCGCTCGCGGCTCCACGGCAACCACCGCCGACCCGGCCTCGACCGCCTTGGTCACCAGCGCGTCCGACGGCTCCTTGACGAACATCGCCACCGGCGCCCGCTCGCGCGCCTGACTCTCGACCCACCGCAGCGCCTCGTCGTCGGTCACTCCCAGCAGGAAGAACACGTCGGCCGATCCCGCCGCGGCCGCCAGGCCCAGTCGCACATCGTCGGAATCGATGAGCGCCGTCGAGCCCACCGGAAGGTCCAGGCCGCGCGGCGCGTCCACCAGGCTGACCAGGGTCGCGTCCAGCGCCAGCAGCAGCTGACCCAGCCCGACGCCAGGAACCCGCATGTTGTCCGATTCTACTACGTAGACGGGGCCATCTTGTCTGATCGGCTAACACAACGCGAGGCTGCGCCGAGGATCCTGGCAACATGGACGCGATCACTCAGGTGCCACTGCCGGCCAACGAGCCGGTCCACGACTACGCCCCGCAATCCCCAGAACGCACCCGCCTCCGTGCCGAATTGGCCGCTCTGGCCGACCACCCGATCGACCTCCCGCATGTCATCGGCGGCAAACACCGCATGGGCGACGGCGAGCGCATCGACGTCGTCCAGCCGCACCGGCACGCCGCGACGCTGGGCACCCTCACCAACGCCGTGCACGCCGATGCGACCGCCGCCATCGAAGCCGCGACCGCGGCGAAACCCGATTGGGCGGCAATGCCGTTCGACGAGCGTGCCGCGATATTCCTGCGCGCCGCCGACCTGCTGGCGGGGCCGTGGCGAGAGAAAATCGCCGCCGCGACGATGCTCGGCCAGTCCAAGTCGGTCTATCAGGCCGAGATCGACGCGCCCTGCGAGCTGATCGACTTCTGGCGCTTCAACGTGGCGTTCGCCCGCCAGATCCTCGCCCAGCAGCCGGTCAGCGGACCCGGGGAGTGGAACCGCAGCGACTACCGCCCGCTCGACGGCTTCGTCTACGCGATCACGCCGTTCAACTTCACCTCGATTGCGGGCAACCTCCCGACGGCGCCGGCGCTGATGGGCAACACCGTGGTGTGGAAGCCGTCGATCACCCAGACCCTGTCGGCGTACCTGCTCATGCAGCTGCTCGAGGCCGCCGGGTTGCCGCCCGGGGTGATCAACATGGTCGCCGGCGACGGCTTCGCGGTTTCCGATGTGGCACTGGCCGATCGGCGGCTGGCCGGCATCCACTTCACCGGATCGACGGCAACCTTCCAGCGGCTGTGGTACCACGTCGGGACTCATATCGGTCACTATCACAGCTATCCGCGCTTGGTCGGCGAGACCGGCGGCAAGGACTTCGTGGTCGCACACGCCTCGGCGCAGCCGGATGTGTTGCGCACGGCGTTGATTCGCGGAGCCTTCGACTATCAGGGCCAGAAATGCTCGGCCGCGTCACGGGCCTTCATTGCCCATTCGGTGTGGCAGCGGATGGGGGACGACTTCCTGGGCGAGACGGCCGCGCTGCGCTACGGCGACATCACCGACCTGACCAACTACGGCGGCGCGCTCATCGACCGGCGCGCCTTCCTCAAGAACGTCGACGCCATCGAGCGAGCCAAGGGCGCGCCGGCCATCACCATCGCGGTCGGCGGCGAATACGACGACGGCGTCGGATATTTCGTGCGGCCAACGGTGCTGTTGTCCGACGACCCGACCGACGAATCTTTCGCGACCGAGTACTTCGGCCCGCTGTTGTCGGTGCACGTGTATCCCGACGAGCAGTACGAACGAATCCTTGAGGTCATCGACACCGGATCTCGTTACGCGTTGACGGGCGCGGTCATCGCCGACGACCGCGGGGCCGTGTTGAGAGCGCAGGACCGGCTGCGGTTCGCCGCCGGAAACTTCTACGTCAACGACAAGCCGACGGGCGCCGTCGTAGGGCGCCAGCCATTCGGCGGTTCGCGAGGCTCGGGCACCAACGATAAAGCGGGATCGATGCTGAACATGTTGCGGTGGACCTCGGCGCGCACCATCAAGGAGACGTTCGTCCCGGCGACGTGGCACACCTACCCGCACATGGGGCCCGACTGATGGCCGGGGTTTTCGCGCATACCGTGCGACCTACCCTGCTGGCGGCCAGCCGGGCCGATGGCTTGCGTCGCGCGGTCGAACGGTCCGCAATCACCCGCAAAGTGGTTCGCCGTTTCGTTCCCGGCGATACGCTGGAAGACGTCCTGGATATCGTTGGTGCACTGCGGGATTCCGGTCGCTACGTCAGCATCGACTACCTGGGCGAAAACGTCACTGACGCCGAAGACGCCGCGGCGACCGTGCGGGAATACCTCCGGCTGCTCGAGGCGCTGGGCCGGCGCGCCGATACCTCGAGCGGTCGGGTGCGGCCGCTCGAGGTATCGCTGAAGCTGTCGGCGCTTGGGCAGGCGCTGGATCGCGACGGGGACAAGATTGCGCTGGAGAACGCCCGGATCATCTGCGAGCGAGCCGAGCGCGTGGGGGTCTGGGTCACCGTCGACGCCGAAGACCACACCACCACCGATTCGACGTTGTCGATCTCGGGCGATTTGCGGGTCGACTTCGGGTGGCTGGGCACGGTTTTGCAGGCCTACCTGCATCGCACGCTCGGCGATTGCGCGGACTTGGCCGCCGCCGGCGCGCGAATTCGATTGTGCAAGGGCGCCTACGACGAACCGGCGTCGGTGGCGTATCGCGCCGTCGGCGACATCGCCGAGTCCTACCTGGCGTGCCTGCGGGTGCTGATGGCCGGAAAGGGCTACCCCATGGTGGCCTCGCACGATCCGGCGATCATCGGCGCGGTTCCCGCCTTGGCCCGCGAAACCGGCCGTGGGGCCGGTGATTTCGAATACCAGATGCTGTACGGCATCCGTGACGCAGAGCAGAGACGGCTCGCCGATGACGGCAACCAGGTCCGCGTGTACGTGCCGTTCGGCGCGCAATGGTACGGCTACTTCATGCGGCGCCTGGCCGAGCGACCGGCCAACCTGACGTTCTTCCTGCGGGCGCTGGCCCAACGCCGCCACTGAGTGTGCGCCCAGGCACGCGAGTGTGCGCTCAGGCCGCCGTGGTCGCACACCCGACGGAGAGTCTCTAACCGCGGCGCGGCCGCCCACGTTCGCTCGCGAACCCGCGCACCACGTGCGCCCGCACGAACTGCGCCACCACGTCGGGGTCGTCCATGTCCAGTGTCGATGACGGCGTGCTGAACAGCGAAAAGAGTATGCGCGCAAACCATTCACCCGCGGCCTCGACGTCGAGGTCCTTGCGCACCTCGCCGGTGAGCTTCGCGGCGGAGAGATACGGGGCAAAAAATTCGACGCATTCGCGCAGCAGCACCGCGGCGTCCTTGGTGAGGAGGAGGCTGATCGCCTCTTCGTCGAAGTACTCCTCGGATGCGATCGCCCGCCGCGCCTGGGTCACGAACACCGCGGCATGGCTGAGCTTTTCCTCCAGTGAGTCGCCTCGGTCCATGGCCTTGGACATCTCGCGATAGAACTGCTCGGACGCATGCTCGGCGCACGCCTCGAGGACCGCGCCCTTGTCGCTGAAGTACTCGTAGACGGTGCTGCGGGATACGTTCGCCGCCTTGGCAATATCGACAATTGTCGTTTTCTGCAGACCGTGTTTGCGAAAGCATCCATAGGCGGACTCGATAATGAGTTCGCGGGTATCGGTCGGGTGCGTCATCCGGCCGGCGCGAGGATCAGCCCGCTGGTGGGCACCCCGGTTCCCGACGTGACCAGCACGTGTTCGACGTTGTCGACCTGGTTGTGTGAGGTGCCGCGCACCTGCCGTACCCCCTCCGTGATGCCGTTCATGCCGTGTATGTAGGCCTCCCCGAGCAGCCCGCCGTTGGTGTTGATCGGCAGCTCGCCACCGAGCGACAACCTTTCGATCGTGGCGAAGTCCTTGGCTTCGCCGCGGCCGCAGAAGCCGAGTTCTTCGAGCTGGGTGAACACGAACGGCGTGAAGTGGTCGTAGATGAAAGCGGTTTGGATGTCTTGGGGTTTCAGGCCCGAATCGCGCCACAGTTGCCTCGCCACCACCCCCATCTCGGGCAGCCCGGTGATGTCCTCGCGGTAGTAACTGGTCATCATCTCGCCGTTGTATGCCGCGCCCTGGGCGGCCGCGGCGATGATCGCCGGCGGCTGCCGAAGATCACGCGCGCGTTCGGCGCTGGTGACCACCAGCGCGACACCGCCGTCACTTTCCTGGCAGCAATCAAGCAGCCGCAGCACGGGTTCGACGATCCAGCGCGAGTTCTGATGGTCTTCCAACGTGATCGGGCGCTCGTAGAACCATGCGTCGGGATTGCGGGCCGCGTGCGCGCGGTCGACGACGGCGATGCGCCCGAAGTCCTCGTTGGTCACCCCGAAGGTCGACATGTAGCGCTGCGCGTGCAGCGCGACCCAGGCCGCGGGGGTGAGTAACCCGAACGGCGCGTAATGCGCCATGAACAATGGAGTTTCCGCGCTGGTGCGTCCGCTGCCGCCGAACCGGAAGCCGGAACGTTCGTTGAACGCGCGCCAGCACACCACCACGTCGGCGACGCCGGTGGCGACGGCCATCGCGGCGTGCACCACGGTGCCGGATGCGGCTCCGCCGCCGTGATGGACGCGGCTGAAGAAGCTCAGGTCTCCGATGCCCACGTTGCGTGCGATGTCGATCTCGTCGGTGGCGTCCATGGTGAAGGTGACCATGCCGTCGACGTCGGCCGGCGCCAAGCCAGCGTCGTCCAAGGCGGAACTGACTGCCTCGCAGGCCAATTGCAGCTCGCTACGCCCGGACTCCTTGGAGAACTCGGTCTGCCCGATCCCCGCGATCGCGCAGCTGCCGGGCAGCGAGCGACTCATCGGCCGACCGCGTCGAGCAGGCTGAGCACCGCGGTCCCGGAGACATGATCGCCGAGGCTGTTGGACGCCTTGAAGGCCACCTCGACGAAGTTCTCATCGCCTGACCCCTCGGTCTTCGACGTCACGGTGCCGGTGAAGCGCAGCGGATCGTCGGGGAAGCATGGCACGCCGAGGCGGATCGACAGGTTCTTGACCATCGCCTCGGGACCGGCCCAATCGGTGAGAAAACGCACGCAGTATCCGTTGCTGGTCAAGATGTTCATGAACAGGTTTGGTGAGCCCTGCTCGTTGGCGAAATCGCGGTCGTGATGCACTGGCATGAAGTCGCGCGAGGCGATCGCGCCCGCGACGATCATCGTTGTGGTGATCGGGATCTCGAGGGCGGTCACCTCGTCGCCGACTTCGATGTCGGCCCACCGCAGGGTCTCGGTTCGGTCTTTGGCGGTCGTCATCGGCGTCCTTCCGAATCGGCGGGCCGGAACTGGTGCAGCACAACGTCTCCGTCAGCCCCGTCGAAGGTCTGGTAGTAGACCTCGACCGGCGTGCCGACCGCGACATCGGCCGGGTCGATGCCGCACAGGTTCGAAACCAGCCGCACCCCCTCGTCGAGCTCCACCAGCGCGACGATGTAGGGATAGTCGAAGAAGGGGAACCGGGGTTCGTGCGGCATCACGTAGCTGTAGACGGTGCCGCGGCCCGACGATTCGACCGCTTCCCAGTCCAGGGAACGGCATTGGGGACACATTGGGCGGGGCGGATGGCGCAGCGCCCCGCATCCGGCACAGCGCTGAATCAGGAGCTTGTGTTCGCGTAGCCCGTTCCAGTAGAACTCGGTGTCCGGGCTGACGGCCGGCGCCAACCGGGGCGCCATCAGCGTTCCGGCCTGAATCGCAGCACGCGGAATCGCTGCCGCCCCAGCACCTCGCCGTGCTGATCGGTGTAGGTGATCACCCAGGTCAGGAAGTAGCCGGTTCCCAAAGCCGTCTTCTTCAAGTCCGACACGTCCTCGAAAACCGATGTCGCGCTGATGATATCGCCCAGCCGCGGATACCGTTCGATCTCGAATTCCGAGTTGGTCGCCACCGTGCTGGTGTATCCGGCCTCGTCGAGGAACGCGGTGGGATTGCCCTCGATCTCGACCGGCGCGCCTCCACGCTCTCTGATCCCTTCCAGTTTCGGCGACGGCATGATCCAGGTTTGCAGCATGACTGGAGGCGACACGATGCCGCCGAACCGCGACGACGCCGCGAACTCAGGATCGAGATACACCGGGTTCATGTCGTCGAGCGCGTGAGCCCAATGCCGGATCATCGGCTGATTGACCGGATCCGGTGCGACCGAAGGCCTTCCGGCCCCGCCCGTGCTCTGGCCGACGAGCGCCCGCAGCTTGTCACGAACCTGGCTTTCTGAATCCGTCACTCGGTCTCCAATCTATGACCCCTGGCACATCTCCCTCAACCGACCCGCGGGGTTGCGATCGGACACATTGCCCTGATGTGTCGTGCCGTTGTGTCTACCCTGGGCCCACTACGCCTGTCAATACACCGGCAACGCGGTGAAATAGCCCAGGATTTGCCATATTCGTGATTGACGCGCCGAGGGCGCGGGTGAACACTGGCTCTCGAGATGACCGACGTTCGGGTGAGGAAGCGCATGACCGAGCTACAAACTCCGCGTCCCCTTGTCGACACCTACCAGCTCTTCATCGACGGCAGATGGGTCGAGCCCGAAGGCGGTCGCTACGAGGACATCGACCCCGCCACGGAAAACACCATCGCCACGGCGCCCGACGCGAGCGTCGCGCAGGTCGGCGAGGCGATCGCGGCGGCCAGGCGGGCCTTCGACGATGGGCCCTGGGGGCGGACGGGTCCCGCAGAGCGCGCCGGCTGCCTCAATCAGCTGGGCGAGGCACTGATGAAGCACGCCGACGAGTTCTTCGCGCTCTCCCAGTCCGAGTGGGGCTGCGTCGCCAACGAGCGGGTGATGCAGATCGACGGCGCCGGATACATGTCCATGCACGCGGCACAGCTTGCCACGCAGTTGACCGACGAGCCGGTTACCGGCATCGGCGCCGGAACGACGTTGCTGCGTCGTGAGCCGCTCGGCGTCGTACCGATTCTGACGCCGTGGAACTTCCCGCACTGCCTGAATGTCATGAAGGTGAATAACGCTCTGGCGGCGGGCAATACCGTCGTCCTCAAGCCCTCCCCGTTGACGCCGCTGGCGGGGCTTGCGCTCGCCCGCATCATCGAGGAGGAGACCGACATCCCGCCGGGCGTGGTCAATGTCGTGACCCCGTCGGGCCTGGAGGCCGCGCGGCTGCTCACCACCGATCCGCGCATCGACATGATCAGCTTCACCGGCAGCTCGGCGGTCGGCTGCGAGGTGATGCGCGCCGCGGGTGACGCCATGAAGCGGCTGCTGCTGGAGTGCGGCGGGAAGTCGGCGAGCATCGTCCTCGACGACGCGCAAGTGACGGATGACATGCTGCGGCAGATGCTGTTCGACAGTTGCTCGCTGCACGCCGGGCAGGCCTGCATCCTGCACAGCCGGCTGCTGCTTCCGGACTCGCTGCACGACGACGTCGTCGACCGGCTCGTTGCGCTGGCTCGTGACGTGAAGGTCGGCGACCCGAAAGACCCCGCGGTGCAGATGGGTCCGCTGATCAGCGCGGCGCAGCTGCAGCGCGTGCAGGCACACGTCGAGGGGGCGATCCACGACGGAGCGAAGCTGGTAACCGGCGGCGGCCGCCCGCCCGGCCTGGATGTCGGTTTTTATTTCGAACCGACGATTCTCACCGATGTCGACGCCGATTCGACGATCGCCCAGGAGGAAGTGTTCGGCCCCGTGTTGTCGGTGCTGCGCTACCGCGACGACGACGACGCGGTCGCGATCGCGAACAACTCGCGCTACGGGCTGTCCGGCGCCGTATGGGGCGCCGACGTCGACCGGGCCGTCGGCGTGGCCCGCCGCATCCGCACCGGCCAGGTCGCGGTCAACGGCGTCGGGCCGGGCGACGCCCCGTTCGGCGGCTTCAAACTCAGCGGGTTCGGTCGGGAAAGCGGCGGAGTCAGCGGAATCCACCAGTACATGGAGGTAAAGGCCATCGGGGTCCCCGCCTGAATCACCGTGTTGCGGAAGAGGACACGGCGACCAGCTGACCGTTGGGATCGCGGAAGAGCATTTGTGCGGCAGTCCGTGAGCCTTTCGTAAACGGGTCGTCACATGCAAAGCTGCTGGGCATGGTTATCGCGATTGCCCGCCCCAAGCTCGAAGGCAACATCGCGGTCGGAGAGGACCGCCAAATCGGTTTCGCCGAGTTCGGTGCCCCCTGGGGTCGCGCGGTCTTCTGGTTCCACGGGACTCCCGGCGCCCGCCGGCAGATCCCGATCGAGGCCCGGGTCTACGCCGAGGAACACAACATCCGCCTGATCGGCATCGACCGGCCGGGCATCGGCTCGTCGACACCCCATCGGTACGCGAACATCCGGGCCTTCGGGGACGACCTGCGGACGATCGCGGACACATTGGGCATCGACAAGATGGCGGTCATCGGCCTGTCCGGCGGCGGCCCCTACGCGCTCGCGTCCGCCGCCGTGCTGTCGGATCGCGTGGTCGCGGCCGGCGTGCTCGGCGGCGTCGCGCCGTTCCTCGGCGACGAAGGGATCACCAGCGGTCTGATGAACCTCGGTAAGCGGGTGGCGCCGCTGCTGCGGGTGGGGGGTGACCCGCTGCGGATCGGCGCCAGCTTGGTGATCCGGATGATCCGTCCGGTCGCGAATCCCGCGCTGTATCTGTATGCCGCGATATCGCCCGAAGCCGACCGGCGCCTGCTCACCCGGCCCGAATTCAAGGCGATGTTCCTCGACGACCTGCTCAACGGCAGCCGCAAGCAACTGGCGGCCCCGTTCAACGACGTCATCCTGTTCACCCGCGACTGGGGTTTCCGGCTCAGTGAGGTCAAAGTCCCGGTCCGCTGGTGGCATGGTGACAGCGACCACATCGTCCCGTTTGCCCATGGCGAGCACGTCGTGTCCATGCTGCCCGACGCCGAGCTGTTCGTGCTGCCCGGCGAAAGCCATCTGGCCGGGTTGGGCCGCGGCGAGGAAATCCTGTCCACCCTGATGAAGATCTGGGACGAGCAGGCCTGACGCCGGCGGGTAACCTGCTGACGTGCTGCTGGCCTCGCTGGACTCCGCCGCAACCAGGGACATTCCCGACGCGGTGAGCATCGACGGCGCCGCGCTGAGCCGCAGCGGCTTGGTCGGTGCGGCGACATCGGTGGCCGAGCGCGTCGCCGGCGCGGACCGCGTTGCCGTGCTGGCCACACCGACCGCGTCGACGGTGCTGGCGATCACCGGGTGTCTGATCGCCGGCGTGCCGTTCGTACCGGTGCCGTCGGACGTCGGCGCGGCCGAACGGCGGCACATGCTCACCGACTCTGGCGCGCAGGCGTGGCTGGGGCCCGAGCCGGACGACCCGGAAGGCTTGCCGCACATCCCCGTTCGGCTACACGCCCGATCCTGGCACCGGTATCCCGAGCCGGCGCCGGAGTCCACCGCGATGGTCATCTACACCTCGGGCACCACGGGGGCGCCCAAGGGGGTGGTGCTGAGCCGGCGAGCGATCGCCGCCGACCTGGATGCGCTGGCCCGGGCCTGGCAGTGGACCGCCGACGACGTGTTGGTGCACGGGTTGCCGCTGTTTCATGTGCACGGGCTGGTGCTGGGCCTGCTCGGGTCGCTGCGGATCGGAAATCGCTTCGTGCACACCGGAAGACCGACGCCCGCCGGCTATGCGCAGGCCCGTGTCGAACGCGGGGGCACGCTGTTTTTCGGGGTCCCGACCGTGTGGTCACGGGTGGTGGCGGACGAGGCGGCCGCCGAGGCGCTACGGCCGGCGCGGCTGCTGGTCTCCGGGAGCGCCGCGCTGCCGGTGCCGGTATTCGACCGGCTGGCACGTCTCACCGGGCACCGGCCTATCGAGCGTTACGGCGCCTCGGAATCGCTGATCACGGTTTCGACGCGGGCTGACGGCGAACGGCGAGCGGGCTGGGTGGGCCTACCGCTCGCCGGCGTGGAGACCCGGCTGCTCGACGACGATGGCGGCCCGGTGCCACACGACGGGGAAACCGTTGGGAAGCTTCAGGTTCGGGGCCCGATGATGTTCGACGGCTACCTGAATCGGCCGGAGGCCACCGCCGAGGCCTTCGATCCCGACGGCTGGTATCGCACCGGCGACGTCGCCGTCGTCGACGACGCGGGCATGCATCGCATCGTCGGCCGCGAGTCCGTCGACCTGATCAAGTCGGGTGGATACCGGGTCGGCGCGGGGGAGATCGAAACGTCGTTGCTCGGGCATCCGGGCGTGCAGGAGGCGGCCGTCGTCGGGCTGCCCGACGAGGACCTGGGCCAACGGATCGTCGCGTTCGTTGTCGCCTCGTCCGAGCTGAAAGCCGACGACTTGATCAGTCATGTCGCCGGTGAGTTGTCCGTGCACAAGCGGCCGCGCGAGGTGCGCATCGTGGATGCGCTGCCGCGCAACGCGATGGGCAAGGTCCTCAAGAAGCGGTTGCTGGCCGAGGGCTGAGTTGCTGACGGCCCGAAGGTGCCCGGACCACGACACGCAGGATGTTGCCAGGTTTTCTAGCGGGCGCGACCGCGAGCCTTCACCTACCGTCGTAGGCGTGACGGAACTGCCGACGATTGCGGCCGCGCGCGCGTCGACACCGATGAGGCGGGTGGCGGCGGCGTGTCTCGTCGGCTCGGCGATCGAGTACTACGACTTCCTTATCTACGGGACCGCGGCGGCGCTGGTGTTCCCGACGGTGTTCTTCCCGCGACTCGGTTCGACGCTGGGGATCGTCGCCTCGATGGCGACGTTCGCGACGGCGTTCCTGTCCCGGCCGCTGGGCGCGGTCGTCTTCGGGTACTTCGGTGATCGGCTGGGCCGCAAGAAGACGCTGGTCGCAACGCTGCTGATCATGGCCGTGTCGACCGTCGGCGTCGGGCTGGTGCCGAGCACGGCCGCCATCGGTGCGGCCGCCCCCTTGATCCTGATCGTGTTGCGGCTGTTGCAAGGGTTTGCCGTCGGCGGCGAATGGGCGGGGTCGGCGCTGCTGAGCGCCGAGTACGCGCCCGCCGGCAAGCGGGGCCGCTACGGCATGTTCACCCTGCTCGGCGCGGGCACCGCCTCCGTGCTCGCCAGTCTGACCTTTTTGGGCGTCAACTTCAGCATCGGGGAACGCAGCGCCGCGTTCATGCAGTGGGGATGGCGGCTGCCTTTCCTGTTCAGCGCGGGGCTGATCGGGATCGCGCTCTACGTGCGGCTCAACATCGACGAGACCCCGGTGTTCGCCGAGGAGAAGGCACGCGACCGGGTCCCCAAGGCGCCGCTCGGGGAGCTGTGGCGCCTGCAGCGCCGCGAGATCCTGCTGGCCGGCGGCAGCCTGCTGGGCGGATTCGGGTTCGGCTACCTGGGTCACACCTATCTCCTCATCTACGCCAATTCGCACCTCGGGTACACCCGCGGGTTCATCTGGTCGGTGGGCGCGCTGACCGGGCTCCTCAGCATCGCGACGGTCGCGGCGTCGGCCGCCCTCTCCGACTTGGTCGGGCGCCGCCGCCTGATGCTGCTGGGCTGGTCGCTGCTCTTGCCGTGGGCGTTCGTGGTGATGCCGTTGCTGAACACCCGCAATCCGGCGATGTACGTGGTCGCCGTCGTCGGCATGGCCGTCGGTGGTGCGATCGGCTCCGGGCCCACCGCCGCGTTCATTCCGGAGCTGTTCGCCACGCGATACCGCTACAGCGGATCGGCGCTGGCCCTCAACCTCGCCGGAGTCATCGGCGGGGCCCTGCCGCCGCTGCTCGCCGGGACGCTGCTCGCGACGTACGGCAGCTGGGCGATCGGCGCCATGCTGGCCGTGCTGACATCGATCGGCCTGGTCTGCACCTACCTGCTGCCGGAGACCAGCGGCACGACGCTCGGGTCCCGCTTCGAAGAGCTGTCCGGCCGCTAGTTGGCGTGCAGGTCCTCGTTGAGTGCAATGCCCTGACCGTCGCGGGGCACCGCTTCGACCGACCCGGTGAGCGAATTGCGCCGGAACAACACGTTATTGGCGCCGGAGAGTTCGCGGGCCCTGACCGCCTTGCCGTCCGGCGTGACGACCTTGGTTCCGGCGGTGACATAGAGGCCGGCCTCGACGACGCAGTCATCGCCCAGCGAGATGCCCAGGCCCGCGTTGGCGCCGAGCAGACACCGCTTGCCTATCGAAATCACTTGCGTTCCACCGCCGGACAGCGTTCCCATGATCGACGCCCCGCCGCCGATGTCGGACCCGTCGCCCACCACCACGCCGGCCGAGATGCGGCCCTCGACCATCGACGCGCCCAGGGTGCCGGCGTTGTAGTTCACGAAGCCTTCGTGCATCACCGTGGTGCCCGGCGCCAGGTGGGCGCCAAGCCGCACCCGGTCGGCGTCGGCGATGCGCACACCGGTGGGCATGACATAGTCGACCATCCGGGGGAATTTGTCGACGCCGTAGACCGTCACCGGTCCCTTGCGGCGCAATCGTGCCCGCACCGCCTCGAATCCCTCGATCGCGCAGGGGCCGTGATTGGTCCACACCACATTGGTCAATACCCCGAACAAGCCGCCGGCGTTCAGCCCGTGCGGCGCCACCAGCCGGTGTGACAGCAGATGTAGCCGCAGGTAGGCGTCGTAGGCGTCGGCGGCGGCATCGTCGAGGGAACCGATGACCGTGCGTACCGCGATGGTCTCGGTGATGCGGTCGTCGTCGCGGCCGATCAGCGCCGCCAGCTCCGGGGGAACATCGGAGAGCGCCAGCCGCGACGTGCCGCTGGTGCCCGGTCCGGTCAGTTCCGGTGCGGGAAACCAGGTGTCGAGAATCGATCCGTCGGAGGCGAGGGTCGCCAATCCGATGCCAGCAGCTCCAGTCACGCTCGCCACGCTACTTGCCCGGCATCGCGCGCCGAACCACTACCCTTGGTGGCGTGCTGGACTTGCGTGGCGATCCGATCGAGCTGACCGCGGCGCTGGTTGACATCCCCAGCGAGTCCCGGGACGAAGCGCGCATCGCCGACGAGGTGGAGGCCGCCCTGCGCGCCCAGACGTCCGGCTTCGAGATCGTTCGCAACGGCAACGCGGTGTTGGCGCGCACCGATCGCAACAGGCCGTCGCGCGTGCTGCTGGCCGGGCATCTGGACACCGTCCCGGTGGCCGACAACGTGCCCAGCCGACGCTCGACCGAACCGGAAGGCGATGTGCTGCACGGGTGCGGCACCGCGGACATGAAATCCGGCGACGCGGTCTTCCTTCATCTGGCCGCCACCATTGCGGAACCTGCGCACGACCTGACCCTGGTGTTTTACGACTGCGAGGAAATCGATGCGGCCGCAAACGGTTTGGGTCGCATCGAGCGGGAACTGCCGGACTGGTTGTCCGCCGACGTGGCCATCCTGGGCGAGCCGACCGGCGGCTACATCGAAGCGGGCTGTCAGGGCACGCTGCGCGTGGTGATCAGCGCGACCGGAACCCGCGCGCATTCCGCGCGTTCGTGGTTGGGCGACAACGCAATTCACAAACTCGGCGCCGTGCTGGACCGGCTGGCCCGCTACACCGCGCGCACGGTCGACATCGACGGTTGCACCTACCGCGAGGGACTGTCGGCGGTCCGGGTCGACGGCGGCGTGGCCGGCAACGTGATTCCCGACGCAGCGTCCGTGACGGTCAATTACCGCTTCGCCCCGGACCGTTCGTTGGACGCGGCGCTGCAACACGTGCACGACGTCTTCGACGGGCTCGACGTGCGGATCGAGCAGACCGACGCCGCCGCCGGCGCGCTGCCGGGCCTGTCACAGCCCGCCGCCAAGGCCCTGGTCGAAGCTGCCGGCGGGCACGTCAGGGCGAAATACGGGTGGACGGACGTGTCACGGTTCGCCGCGCGCGGCATCCCGGCGGTGAATTTCGGACCGGGTGACCCGAACCTGGCGCACCGGCGCGACGAACGGGTGCAGGTCGCCGCGATCACCGCCGCCGCCGCGATGCTGCGGCCCTACTTGGGTGGTTGACCCTCGGCGGAATCAGCCGCAGCGCTGCGCCTGCGCGGCGGCATCGGCGGCCGCCGCGCGCATACCCGCGGCGTCCAGCTCATGCGACACCGCTCGCAGCGCGGCGCCATCGCGTGTCGCCAACGCCCGAGCATGGGCCAGCGCGATTCGGCCTACGGCGCAGTCGATCTCGCCGCCCAGCCGGGCCAGCGGGTCCGCGGCTCGCGCGTCGCCGAGCCGGACGGCCTCGTACCACGCGTGCAGCGCCACCGCCGACTGACCGCCGCGTTCGGCCATCCGAGCGGCGTCGCGGGCGGCGGCGACCGCGCCGTGGGAATCGCGCACCGACGCCAGCCGCCACGCACGCGCCACACCGAGTTCCGGCGTGAACAACGCCGACTTGGTTCCATGCCGGGATTCGGCTCTGCTCAATGCCTTTGCCGCGGCGGCGGTGTCTCCCTGTTGCGCCAGAGCGGTGGCCAACAGCGTCAGCGACAGCGGCCCCCACGAGTAGCCGGTGCGTTCCAGGGTGGCGGCCGCGGGAGCGAGAAGCGCTGCGGCCCGGGCGAATTCGCCGCCGGCGATCAGGACATGCGCCAGTAGCACCTCGCCGATGGCGCGGCCGGGCTGCTGCAGCTCGGCGAAGTCGGTGAACTGTTGCGCAAGCTTTCGCGCCGCGTCGAGCTGACCCGCCATCAGCAGCGCGCTGGTTTGGCCCAGCCCGATCGTGAAGCGCAGCAGCCCGGGATGCTCGGCGGCCAGGGCGCGCTGGGCCAGCGGCTCGACGTCGTCGAAGCGGCCCTGGCGCGCCGCGCACAGCGCCGCGGCGCTGGCCGCCCAGGCCACCGCTTGGTCGTCGGCCGACGGCGAGGCCAGCACTTCCCCCGCCACTTTGACGGCGTGCCCGACGTTGCCCGCGTTCATCGCGAACGTCGCGCTCAGCGCGTCCAGTGTGGTGCGCGGGCCCGCGTCGGTGACCCGATTGCGGGTGGTCCGCAGGAACGCGGTGGCCCGCTCCGGTTCGCTGAGCATCCAGAACTGGTTGGCCGCCCGCAGCAGCGCCCAATCCATCAGCGCCGCTTCGGTCAACGCGGTGGAGTCGACGGCGTCCAGCAACGCGTCGGCCTCCCGGCCCCGCCCCTGCCACGCCAGGGCGTGCGCCAGTGCCAGCCGCGGGGCCAGGCCGCCGGAGCGCTCCAGCGCCGACCGGGCCAGTCGTTCGCCCAGCGCGAGATCGCCCAGGCGGAACGCCTGCCGCGCGGCGTCGGCGACCTCGGCGACGCGCTGGGGGGCGTCGCTGTCCAGCGCCAGGGATGCCAGCCGCAGCCGGTCGACGAGGTGTTCCGGTGGATGCTCCGACAGCAGCGTGACCAGCTCGGTGCGCCGTTGTCGCGCGCCCTCGCCACCCAGCGCCGCACGCGCGCGTTCGGCGAACAACGGGTGTGCCGTGTAGACCACCGGGTCGTCCGCGCGCTCGTCGCGCACCCGGGTTTCCGCCGCGCCCCATTGCACCGCCTCGCTCACCGCGCCGTCGCCGGCGAGGACGGTGAGATCGGCGAGCGACAACGGCTCGGCGACCGCCAGGTAGTCCAGCACCGCCCGCGCAGGCGCGGGGAGCTCGGCGAGGAACGCGTCGACCTCGGCCGGCGTGGATTTCTGAGCCGCCCCGCCGGGCACCTCGATGTCGATCCGGTCCAGCAGACCGTCCGTCCACAGCGCCGCGATGGCTTCGGGTGCGGCCCCGGAATCTTGGGCGGTCACGATCAGGCGCGCGGTTCCGGCCAGCGCCAATTGATAGACCAGCGTGGCCGACAGGATGTCGAGGTCGTGGGCATCGTCGACGATGAGCAGCAGCTCGCCCTGCTGGTCGTCGCGGCCCAGCGATGCCCGCGCCGCCCGCAACAGCGCGGCCGGCTTGCCGATCTCGTCGATGTCCACCAGGTGGCTGAAGGCGCCGAAGGGCACCGCCCGCTCGGTCGGGGTTCCGGTGACCCAGCGGGTGACGGTGCCCGGGTGCCGGCCGGCGAACCGTTCGGCGGCCAATCGGGCCAACGTGGATTTGCCGCAGCCGTCCGGTCCCAGCACTACCGCCCCAGCCCGCGCCCCGTCGCCCAGCGCGGCATCGAGCCGTTCCAGGGCGCCCGCATGCTGGGGGACATTCCATCGAATCGGCACCGCCGGATTTTAGTGCGCGCGGTGTGCGCACCGCACCGGGCGTGGTTTACCTTTCGGTTATGCCGGCACAGCGCGATTCATCGAGTGGGTGGTCGGTGTGCGTGTACTGCGCGTCCGTCCCGACGCATCCCGAACTGCTGGAGCTGGCCACCGAGCTCGGTGAGGCGATAGCCGACCGCGGGTGGACCCTGGTGTGGGGCGGCGGCCACGTCTCGGCGATGGGTGCGGTGTCGAGCGCGGCGCGGGCACGGGGCGGCCGGACCGTCGGGGTGATCCCCGAACACTTGATGAGCAGGGAGCTGGCCGATACCGAAGCCGACGAGCTGATCGTCAGCGAGACCATGCGCGAGCGCAAGCAGATCATGGAGGATCGCGCCGATGCGTTCATCGTGCTGCCGGGCGGTATCGGCACCCTCGACGAGTTCTTCGAGGCCTGGACAAGCGGCTACCTCGGCATGCACCGCAAACCCGTGGTGATGCTCGACGCGTGGGGCCATTACGAGGGCTTGTGGATCTGGTTGAACGGATTGCTGGACAGCGGGTACATCTCGCAGGTCGCGATGGACCGCCTGGTGCTGGTCGATAAGGTGGGTGCCGCAATAGAGGCGTGCGCCCCCACGTGAGGTCGGCGGGCTTAATGGGACGGCGCCGAGGGGAACGAGGGATCACGTGTCGAAAGACGGGGGAGCGCGCGCAGCGGTCGGGCTGGCCGATATCGCCGTTCGGGCGCCGCGCGTGCTGGCCGATCTGCCATCGATCGCGCGGGGTGTGCGCACCGGGCTGCTGGCGTTTCCGAACTCCAAGAAGTCGATCGGCACGGTGTTCGCCGACCGTGCCGCTCGCTACGGCGACCGGGTCTTCCTGAGGTTCGGCGACCAGGAACTGACCTACCGCGACGCCAACGCGGCCGCCAACCGGTATGCGGCCGTGCTGGCCGCCCGCGGCGTCGGCCACGGCGACGTCGTCGCGATCATGCTGCGCAACTCGCCCAACGCGGTGTTGACGATGCTGGCAACGGTCAAGTGCGGCGCGATCGCCGGGATGCTCAACTACCACCAGCGGGGTGAGGTGCTGGCACACAGCCTGGGCCTGCTGGACGCCAAGGTGTTGATCGCGGAGACGGACCTGGTCAGCGTCGTCACCGACTGCGACACCACGGCCGGTACCGAGACCATGACCATCGAAGACGTGGAGCGATTCGCGGCGAGCGCGCCGGCCACCAACCCGGCATCGGCGTCCGCGGTGTTGGCCAAGGACACCGCGTTCTACATCTTCACGTCGGGCACCACCGGGTTCCCCAAGGCCAGCGTGATGACCCACCGCCGCTGGCTGGCGGCGCTGGCCGCGTTCGGCGGGCTTGGGTTACGACTGAAAAGCTCCGACACGCTGTACAGCTGCCTGCCGCTGTATCACAACAACGCGCTGACGGTCGCCCTGTCGTCGGTGATCAATTCCGGGGCGACGCTCGCGCTGGGCAAGTCGTTTTCGGCGTCGCGGTTTTGGGACGAGGTGATCGCTAACCGGGCGACGGCGTTCATCTACATCGGCGAGATCTGCCGCTATCTGCTCAACCAGGCGCCCAAGCCCACCGACCGGGCGCATAAGGTGCGCCTCATCGCCGGCAACGGGCTGCGGCCGGAGATCTGGGACGAGTTCACCAATCGGTTCGGCATCGCGCGGGTGTGTGAGTTCTATGCGTCCAGCGAGGGCAACACCGCGTTCATCAACATCTTCAATGTGCCTCGGACGACGGGCATTTCGCCGACGCAGCTGGCCTACGTGGAGTACGACCCCGACACCGGCACCCCGCTGCGCGACGAGAACGGACGGGTGCGCCGGGTGCCCGCCGGCGAGCCCGGCTTGCTGATCAGCCCGGTCAACCGGCTGCAGCCCTTCGACGGTTACACCGACCAAGCGTCGAGCGAAAAGAAGTTGGTGCGCAACGCTTTTCGTGAGGGCGACTGCTGGTTCAACTCGGGCGACGTGATGAGCCCGCAGGGCATGCGGCACGCCGCGTTCGTGGACCGGCTGGGCGACACCTTCCGCTGGAAGGGGGAGAACGTCGCCACCACGCAGGTCGAAGCGGCGCTGACGTCGGAGGGGTCCGTCGAGGACTGCACGGTCTTCGGCGTCGAGATTCCCCGCACCGGCGGCCGCGCCGGGATGGCCGCGGTCAAGCTGCGCGACGGCGCCGAGTTCGACGGCAAATCGCTGGCCGGTGCCGTCTACGGCCAGCTGCCCGGCTACGCCCTGCCGCTGTTCGTGCGGGTGGTTTCGGCCCTGGAGCAGACCACGACGTTCAAGAGCCGCAAGGTCGAGCTGCGTGAGCAGGCCTACGGCCCCGACGTGGACGACCCGCTGTTCGTCCTGGCCGGCCGGGACGAGGGCTACGTGCCCTACTACGACGAATATCCCGACGAAGTCGCGGCGGGTAAGCGCCCGTAGCGCTAGCGGCTCGGTTTGCGCCGAGCGTGCGGCCGGCCGCACGTTCGCGAGCAAGGCCAGGCACCATGTACGTGTGCAGTCAACCCTCTGCGGCCGACCGGTCGCCGCGGATCGCCCGCTGATCATGGCGATCGTCAACCGCACGCCGGACTCGTTCTACGACAAGGGTGCGGCCTTCAGCGACGACGCGGCCAGGGCCGCCGCACACCTGGCCGTCGAGGAGGGCGCGGATGTCATCGACGTCGGCGGCGTCAAAGCGGGCCCGGGCGACAACGTCGATGCCGACACCGAGATCGCCCGGCTGGTGCCGTTCATCGAATGGCTTCGCCACGAATACCCCGACCAGCTGATCAGCGTGGACACCTGGCGTTCGGAAGTGGCCAAAGTGGCCTGCGCGGCCGGCGCGGATCTGATCAACGACACCTGGGGCGGCCACGACCCCGCCCTGGCCGAGGTGGCCGCGGAGTTCGGCGCCGGCCTGGTCTGTTCGCACACCGGCGGGGCGCAGCCACGCACGCGTCCCTTCCGGGTGAGCTACGGCACGACCACCCGCGGCGTCGTCGACGACGTGATCCGCCAGGTCACCGAGGCCGCCGAGCGGGCAGTCGCGGCCGGCGTCGCCCGCGATCGGGTACTGATCGACCCGACCCACGATTTCGGCAAGAACACCTTCCACGGGCTGGCATTGTTGCGTCACGTCGGCGATCTTGTTAAGACCGGGTGGCCAGTGCTGATGGCTTTGAGCAACAAGGACTTCGTCGGGGAGACTCTGGGTGTGGGATTGACCGAACGGCTGGAGGGCACCCTGGCCGCCACCGCGCTTGCGGCGGCCGCGGGTGCCCGCATGTTTCGGGTGCACGAGGTCGCGGCCACCCGTCGGGTGCTGGAAATGGTGGCCTCGATCCAGGGCATGCGCCAGCCGGCGCGCACCGTGAGGGGGCTCGCATGACCGCATCGGAGCTGATCGCCGGCGATCTCACCGGCCACAGACTGCTCTGGAACCGCCCGCACTGGACCATCGCCGAGTTGGAAGCAGCCAAGGCGGGTCGGACGATTTCGGTGGTGCTGCCCGCGCTCAACGAGGAAGACACCATCGAATCGGTGATCGACAGCATCTCGCCGCTGGTCCGGGATTCTGGGGGTCTGGTCGATGAGCTGATCGTGCTGGACTCCGGCTCGACCGACGACACCGAGATCCGCGCCATCGCCGCCGGCGCCCGCGTGGTCAGCCGCGAACAGGCCCTGCCCGAGATCCCGACGCGGCCCGGCAAAGGCGAGGCGCTGTGGCGTTCGCTGGCGGCCACCAGCGGCGACATCGTGGTGTTCGTCGACTCCGACCTGATCAATCCGCACCCGATGTTCGTGCCGTGGCTGGTCGGCCCGCTGCTCACCGGCGACGGCATCCACCTGGTCAAGAGCTTCTACCGACGACCGCTGAACGGCAGCACAAATGGCGGCGGGCGGGTCACCGAGCTGGTGGCCCGGCCGCTGTTGGCGGCCCTGCGACCGGAGTTGGGCGGCGTGCTGCAGCCACTCGGCGGCGAGTACGCGGCCAGCCGGGAGCTGCTGACGTCGTTGCCCTTCGCCCCGGGCTACGGCGTCGAGATCGGGTTACTGGTCGACACCTTCGACCGCTTGGGCCTGGACGCGATCGCTCAGGTCAATCTCGGCGTGCGGGCCCATCGCAACCGGCCGCTCTCGGAGCTGGGTGCAATGAGCCGGCAGGTCATCGCGACCCTGTTCGCGCGGTGCGGCCTGCCCGACTCCGGGGCCGGGTTGACCCAGTTCTTCGCCGACGGCGACGGCTACACCGAACAGACCTCGCCCGTGTCGCTGGTCGACCGCCCGCCGATGAATCTGTTGCGGCCACGCTGATCCGTGTCGGCGCGATAGGGCAATATCGATCCCGTGGCATTGGTTCTGCTCTACCTGGTCGTGCTGGTGCTGGTGGCGATCGTGCTGTTCGGCGCCGCCAGCCTGCTGTTCGGTCGCGGTGAGCAGCTGCCGCCCCTGCCGCGCGGGACGACCGCGACGGTGCTGCCCGCGTACGGCGTTACGGGCGCCGACGTCGACGCCGTCAAATTCACGCAGGCGTTGCGCGGCTACAAGACCAGCGAGGTGGACTGGGTGCTCGATCGGCTGGCCCGCGAGCTCGAGGCGTTGCGCGGGCAGCTCGCGGCCGCCAACCCCGCGCCGGCCGCCGAGGTCGCCGAGAAACAGGCCGAAGGCGACGCCGTGGAACCCGACGAGGGCGAGGATCGTCAGGACACTGTGTGAGCGACTTGAGTGATCAGGATCTGGTTCGTTGCGGCTGGGCGGACCTTCGACCCGGAGCCGACTTCGAGCTGTACCGCGACTACCACGACCAGGAGTGGGGCCGTCCAACCCGCGACGGGGTGGCGTTGTTCGAACGGATGAGCCTGGAAGCCTTCCAGAGCGGTCTGTCGTGGCTGATCATCCTGCGCAAACGGGACAATTTCCGGCGCGCCTTCTCCGGGTTCGACGTCGAGAAGATCGCCCGCTACACCGACGCCGACGTGGAGCGGCTGATGGCCGACTCCGGCATCGTCCGAAACCGCGCCAAGATCGACGCGACGATCGCCAATGCACGCGCCGCGGCCGACCTTGGCTCTCCCGAGGACCTTTCCGAGCTGCTGTGGTCGTTCGCGCCGCCGCGGCGACCCCGGCCCGCCGACGCGTCTGAAATCCCCTCGGCCAGCGACGAATCGAAGGCGATGGCGCGCGAGCTCAAACGCCGCGGGTTCCGCTTCGTCGGGCCGACCACCGCCTATGCGCTGATGCAGGCGACCGGCATGGTGGACGACCATATCCGTGCTTGCTGGGTGCCCGCGCAAGGCCGGTGACGTGCCAGAGCCGGGTCTTTGTGTAACTGCCGACCCGAATAGGGAACAATGGGGGAGTGATTTGGCAGTTCAATGTCGGGTATGGCTGGAAATCCACTGGCGGGGCGTGCTCGGCGCCGACCCGGTCCGCGAAGGCGGGTCAGCTCGAACTTGGAGGGAGCATTCGATGGCGGCGATGAAGCCCCGGACCGGCGACGGTCCTCTGGAAGCAACCAAGGAGGGGCGCGGCATCGTAATGCGGGTACCACTTGAGGGTGGTGGCCGCCTTGTCGTCGAGTTGACGCCCGACGAGGCCGCCGCCCTGGGCGACGAACTCAAGGGCGTCACCAGCTAGACCCGCTACAGGCTGCCGGGCGGAGTCACGCACCCACCTTCCGGTAGATGTCCAGCGTTTGCTCAGCGACGCGGGCCCAGGAAAATTCCTCGATGCAGCGCTGCCGCCCCGCGCGGCCGTAGCGCTTCGCCCGTTCCGGGTCGGCGACCAACGCATTGACCGCTTCGGCCAACCCGGCCTGGTAACCGTCCGCGTCGTCGGGGTCGTAATGCACCAGCGATCCGGTGACCCCGTCGACGACCACCTCGGGTATCCCGCCGACGTCGGAGGCCACCACCGCGGTGCCGCAGGCCATCGCCTCCAGGTTGACGATGCCCAACGGCTCGTAGACCGAGGGACACACGAAAACAGTTGCCGCCGAAAGTATTTCACGTAGCTGCCCGAGGGGCAGCATTTCCCGAATCCAGAACACCCCGGTGCGAGTGCGGGCCAAAGCGGCCACGGCCGAGCGAATCTCGTCGGCGATCTCCGGGGTGTCGGGAGCGCCGGCGCACAGCACCAACTGCACGTCGGGGCTGAAGCGATGCGCGGCCGCCAGCAGGTGAGCCACGCCCTTCTGCCGGGTGATCCGCCCGACGAACGCAACACTGGGGCGGCTCGGGTCGACGCCGAGGCCGGCCAGCACCGACCCGGCGCGCCCCGGCCCGGCCGGATACCACACGTCGGTGTCGACCCCGCTCCGAATGACATGTACCAGGCTGGGATCCAGCGTCGGGTAGACCCGCAGCACGTCCTCACGCATGCCGGAGCTGACCGCGATCACCGCGTCGGCGGCCAGCACCGCGGTGTGTTCCACCCACGTCGACACCCGATAGCCGCCGCCGAGCTGTTCGGCCTTCCACGGCCGCAGCGGCTCGAGCGAATGCGCGGTCAGCACGTGCGGGATGTCGTAGAGCAGCGCGGCCAGATGGCCGGCCAGGCCGGTGTACCACGTGTGCGAGTGCACGACGGTGGCCGCCGAGGCCGCGTTGGCCATCACGAGGTCGGCGGACAGGGTGGACAGGGCCGCGTTGGCGCCGTGGATCCGCGGGTCGGGCTGATAGGCAAGGGCGCCGGGACGCGGTGCGCCGATGCAGTGCACGTCGACCGCGCACAGCCGGCGCAGTTGTGCGACCAGTTCGGTGACGTGTACCCCGGCCCCGCCGTAGACCTCCGGTGGGTACTCCCGCGTCATCATCGCCACCCGCATACTGCGCACCGTAGTTCGCTGACGGCACCATCCGCGAGTCGGGCGGGACGATCCGTCGCCGTGGGGTCCGATCGACCCAAATACCTTGACGGACAGCCCGTCAGGGCCTGCCCGATCGGGAGGGCAATAGGGCGCTTCCCCCTGGCAGCACCGCGCGGCTGCCGTTAGGTTTGAAGCCATGAGGGAAGCGCCACACGTGCTGGGTGTTGTCCTGGCCGGCGGCGAAGGCAAGCGGCTGTATCCGCTGACCGCGGACAGGGCCAAACCCGCGGTCCCCTTCGGTGGCGCCTACCGGCTGATCGACTTCGTGCTCTCCAATCTCGTCAACGCCCGCTATCTGAGGGTCTGCGTTCTCACCCAATACAAGTCGCATTCACTGGACCGCCACATATCGCAGAACTGGCGGCTGTCCGGCCTGGCCGGTGAGTACATCACCCCCGTGCCGGCGCAGCAGCGCCTGGGCCCGCGCTGGTACACCGGCTCCGCCGACGCGATCTATCAGTCGCTCAACCTGATCTACGACGAAGACCCGGACTACATCGTGGTTTTCGGCGCCGACCACGTGTACCGGATGGATCCCGAGCAGATGGTGCGGTTCCACATCGACAGCGGCGCCGGCGCAACCGTGGCCGGCATCCGGGTACCGCGCGCCGAAGCCACCGCGTTCGGTTGCATCGACGCCGACGACTCCGGCCGGATCCGCGCCTTCGTGGAGAAGCCGCTGGACCCGCCGGGCACTCCGGACGATCCGGATACGACGTTCGTGTCGATGGGCAATTACATCTTCACCACCAAGGTGCTCATCGACGCGATTCGCGCCGACGCCGACGACGACCACTCCGACCACGACATGGGTGGCGACATCGTCCCGCGGCTGGTGGACGACGGGATAGCGGCGGTGTACGACTTCTCCGACAACGAGGTGCCCGGGGCCACCGACCGGGACCGGGCCTATTGGCGGGATGTCGGGACGCTGGACGCGTTCTACGACGCGCACATGGACCTGGTGTCGGTGCACCCGGTGTTCAATTTGTACAACCGGCGCTGGCCCATCCGCGGGGCGACGGAGAACCTGGCACCGGCGAAGTTCGTCAACGGCGGCTCGGCGCAGGAGTCGGTGGTCGGCGCCGGCAGCATCATCTCGGCGGCGTCGGTGCGCAACTCGGTGTTGTCGTCGAACGTCGTGGTCGACGACGGCGCGATCGTCGAGGGCAGCGTGATCATGCCGGGCACCCGGGTGGGCCGCGGCGCCGTGGTGCGCCACGCGATCCTGGACAAGAACGTCGTAATCGGGCCCGGCGAGATGGTCGGCGTCGACCTGGAAAAGGACCGCGAGCGGTTCGCGATCAGCGCCGGCGGCGTCGTTGCGGTCGGCAAGGGCGTCTGGGTTTAGCTCACTGCCCGGGGATCTCGGGGATCAGCAGATGCGCGTCGTGACGCGGGCCCCAGTGCAGGGCGACCCGGCCGCGCGGTGAGTTCCGGTAGGCCGCCGGCATCTGACCGACGAGCGGATTGCGCGGCCACAGCCAGCGCCCCGCGACGACCAGCCGCAGCTGCTCGCCGGCGCGAAACAGCGTTGCCGACGGGCCCAGTGCGACATCGACGGCGACCACCTCGCCCGCCGACAGCGGCCGCGGCTCGGTGCATGTCGCGACCGGCTCCCAGGGCCGCGAGAGCTCAGGGTCCAGGGCCCGCAGCGCGACGCGCTGCCAGCCCGTGGTGACGCGGTCACGGCCGTAGCCGTAGGACCCCTCGAATTCGACGAACCGTCCGTCTCGCCACTTCTCGACGCCGACGAACAGGTTCGCGTCGTCGCAGCCGTCCAGTTCTACCCACAACCGCGCGACCATCGGACCGGTCAGCTCGGTCTGGGCTGGGAAGGTGTAGCTGAATGACGCTGCGCGGGACAGAGTTTCGAACGCGAGGCGGCCCTCCTCCGCCGGCCGCTCCGTTGCCAGCAGCCCGGCCGATCCCAGATATAAAGGCCGCCAACGGGTTCGGGCGAGCGGCCAGGCGGCTTCTTCGCGGACCGCGGCGATGGTGTCGCGATCCTCGCGCACCTCGAGACGAACGCTGCGCGAAGCGGGCGCGCCGTCCAGCACGCCGCAGAAGAAATTCAGCTGCTCGGCCCGTGCGTCCTCGGAGTAGAACGTCGCCCATTTGCCGCCGCGATGGGTGTAGAGGCGGGCGTGGGCGGAGCCGGCCTGCATGAAGGCCCGGACCGAGCCGCGCGAGTGCAGGTTGTTGTCGGAAAAGCTGCCGCAGACCAGCATTGGAACCGTGATGGCCGACAGGTCTGGCGTCAGCGAGCGCCAGAAATCGTCGCGCAGGGGATGCTCGTCCTGCATCGACACCAGGGCATAGGTCTGCCGCGTATCGCGGGACAGGTTGCGCGACCACATCCGGGTGAAGCCGCACTCGCGCACACCGCCCGGGTAGGTCAGGTCGCGATACGCGTCGGTGAACCCTTCCCACGGACAGATCGCGCGCAGCGCGGGCGGCCGCAGCGCGGCGACGGCGTACTGGCTGATGGCCAAGTAGGACACGCCGAGCATCACGACGTTGCCGTCGCACCAAGGCTGGTCGGCGATCCACTGCACGAGGTCGTAGGTGTCCTCGGCTTCCTGGCGCGAGAGCACCTTTCCGGTGCCGTCGGAATGGCCGCAGCCGCGCGAGTCGGCGTTGACGACGGTGAAGCCCTGCGCGGTCCACCAACTCGGATCGGGCGCCTCCCAGCCCGTCAGGGCCGAGAAGCGCACCGGCGTGGGCTGGCGCAGCATCCGGTACTGCATGGGGAACGTCCACTTGTTGCCGCGCCGCTTCGGCAGGTTGTCCTTGCCGTACGGATGGATGCTGAGGATGACCGGGCGGGTGACGTCGGAATGTCGGAAGACGTTGATCCGCAACACTGTTCCGTCACGGGTCGGCACCTCGAGGTCGGTGTCGACGACGAGGTCTTGCGGTGGATCGGTGACGGTTACCGGCGGTTTTGCGATGCCGCGCAGGCGGCGGAGCGCGTATCGCAGGGCGCCGGGACGCCGCCACGGCCGGTCGAGTGCAGGTGCCGGATTGCGGGCCACGGCCATACCATAGGCCCGCTACCAGACATTCGGTATCAACCGATAGCGCACCCGCTGCGTGTACTCGCGGTATCCCGCCAATTGCTGGGTGAGCAGCTTTTCCTCGTCGAGGATGCGCAGGACGAGTGCCAGGAGGCCGACGGTGAGACCCAACAGCCCCCAGTAGGAACCCAGCGACAGGGGGATGCCCACCATCAAGATCACGTTTCCGGTGTACATCGGGTGTCGCACCAGTTTGTACAGGCCACGGGAGGCCAACTTCTGACCTTCCTCCACCCGGACCGTGGCGGCCGCGTAACTGTTCTGGATCACCACGAACATGGCCACCGTCAGGCCCGTTACCACCAGGACGTCGCCGAGGACGCACACCACCGTCGGCACCGATGACCAACCCATCCGGTGGTCGAGCGCGCTCAACGCGATCATCCCGAAGAGTCCGGCAAACGCCAGGATGATGACGAACTTCTGAACCGTCCTGGCTTCGGCCAGCGGCCCGCCGTGCATGCGCCGCCGCAGGGCCGCCGGGTTCGTCCGGGCCAGATACGCGCTCGGGACGAGCGTCGCAATCGTGAAGATCGCGATGAAAACCCACGCCTGCCAATAGTCGAACGTGCCCGCCGGATAGAACAGGATAAAGCCCAGGACGGCAAGCCCGATAATGCTCGAAACCACTAACTTAACAGCGGTTTTCATGATGGTGTCCTCCCTACTGCCGTAGATCACGCCGTCGAAAAGCGATGGCTCCCACGACGATCAGTGCCGCGTCGATAGCCAGCAGCCACAGCAGCGGCACGGCGGTGAAGTCGCTGCCGACCCGCGGAATGTGGGCGAACGGTTCGAGATCGAGCACCCACTGCCCGAAGCCCGCAAGCGAACCGATCAGGTACAGGGCGGCGAATCCGACCAGCACGCCCCACGCCACCGGCGTGAATCGCGGTGCGAGACCGAACAATGCGACCGTCACGGCGGCCAGCAGCCAGACCGCGGGCAGTTGCACCGCCGCGGTTGCGACGACGGTCGCCAACTTGCCGCCGACGTCGCCGGCCGCCGCGCCGTACACGAGTCCGGCCACCACGCCGCAGGCCAGCATCGCGAACGCGGAGCCGGCCAGCGCGGCGATCAAATGGCTGGCCAGCCAACGGGTGCGCGACACCGCACCGGCCAGGGTGGTCTCGGCTCGCTGGGCGGATTCCTCCTGGTGCAGGCGCAAGGTGAGCGAGACGGCGAAGGCGGCCGCCGCCATGCCCAGCATCGCGAACGCCACCGCGATGAACGCCTCCTCCAGGACGCTGGTGCCGCCCATCCGCGCGACGATGTCGCGCGCGACGGTGCTGTCGCCCAGTTGGTCGCCGATGCCGTGCACCACGCTGCCCATCACCAGGCCGTACAGGCACAGGCCCACGGTCCACAGGATTAGGGCGCCGCGGTCCAGCCGCCAGGCCAACCCGAAGACGTTGCCCAGCCCCGGCGCGGCCCTACCCGGGCCGGCGCGTTCGGCGACGAGCCCGGCGCCGACGTCGCGGCCGGCCAGCAGCCGATACGCCACCGCCGTGAGCGCGGCCGCTGTCGCCAGGTGCAGCAACAGCACCCACCAGTGCTCGCCCGCGTAGGGCCGAACCTGCAGCGACCAGCCCAGCGGCGAGAGCCACGACAGCGTGCCGGAGCCGGCATCGCCGATGGCGCGCAGCGTGAACGCCGCCGCCAACACCGTGAACGCGACACCGCGGGCGAATCGCGCGCTCGGCGATAGCTGCGCGGCCACCCCCGCCACGGCGGTGAAGACCACGCCGGAGCCGGCCAGCGCCGCCCCGAAAGCCAATGACCCGCCGCGCGGGACGTCGGTGCTGAGCAATCCCGCCGCGCCGATCGCGCCGGTCGCGATCGACGCCCCGAACGACAACATCAGTGCCGCGGTGAGGCTGGCGTAGCGGCCGACCGCCGTCGAGTCCATCAGCTCGGTCCGGCCCGTCTCCTCGTCGGCGCGGGTGTGCCGGATGACCGTGAGGATGACGGCCACCGCGATCAGCACATGAAACATGCCCGCTTTCCAAATGCCAACTGCCCCAAGGCTGTCGTTGTAGATCTGCCCGTAGAGCGCACGCTGGGCCGGACTGGCCATGATGGAGGCCGCAAATCCGGCGCGGCCGGCCTGGGTGGGGTAGACCTTTTCGATGCTGCCGATGTACACCGTCGCCAAGGGGAGCGACAGCAGCAGGACCCACAGCGGCAACGAGATCCGGTCGCGGCGCAAATACAGGCGCAGCATCCCAAGCGTTCCGGAGAAATTCGAACTGCGTTGCGGCCCAGGGTGCGCCGAGGGGCGTGGCCGCTCCAGAACCGTGGTGCTCACAGCGCCGAAACCTTCCTTCCGCTGCGTTCGCGCTGGCCGTCGCCGGCCGTGTCGTAGTGGCGCAGAAAGAGCTCTTCCAGGGTCGGCGGCTGACTGACGAGGCTGCGCACGCCGGCGTCGCCGAGCACCCGGATGAGTTCTCCCAGGCTTTCGCTGTCGACCTGGGCACGCAACGTATTGCCGTCGATGCTGATGTCCTCGACGCCCTTGATCCGAGTGAGATCACCGGGATCACTGGTCATTTCGGCCTTGATCGAGGTGCGGCTGAGATGGCGCATCGAGTCCAGCGAACCGCTCTCGATGGTCCTGCCGGACCGAATGATGGTCACCCGTTCGCACAGCGCCTCGGTTTCGGCCAGGATGTGGCTGGACAGCAATACCGTCACACCGCGGTCGCGGGCCTCGGCGACGCACTGCTGAAATACGTTCTCCATCAACGGGTCCAGCCCGCTGCTGGGTTCATCCAATAGCAGCAGCCCGGCCCGCGACGAGAAAGCCGAAATCAGGGAGACCTTTTGGCGGTTGCCCTTCGAGTACGTGCGCGCCTTCTTGTGCGGGTCGAGGTCGAAGCGCTCGATCAGCTCGTCGCGGCGTTTGTCATCGATTCCGCCGCGCATTCGGGCCAGCAGGTCGATCGTTTCGCCGCCGGTCAGCGAGGGCCACAGCGTGACATCGCCCGGCACGTAAGCGATCTGGCGGTGCAACTCGACGGCATCGGTCCACGGGTCGCCGCCCAGCAACCGCACGGTTCCGCTGTCGGCCTTCACCAGGCCCAGCAGGATGCGGATGGTGGTGGACTTCCCGGCGCCGTTGGGTCCGAGGAATCCGTGCACTTCTCCCGCGCGCACCATCAGGTTCAGGCCGGCCAGCGCTCGCACGGCTCCGAAATTCTTTGTCAGATCCCGGATTTCGATGGGTGTGTTTTCAGCTGCCATGTGATTCTCCTTGATCATCTGCGGCCAGAAATGCGTCATACATGGTGCGATCGACCATCAGGCCCTCGGTGTAGATCTCGAGGGCCGGCAGGATCATGTCCCGGGCGTAGTCGCGCAGGACCGCACGAAGATCGGTTGGCGTGTCGTGCATTTGGATGTAGAGCAGGAGGCTGCCGCCTCCGGTGATGCCGAGATATTTTGCCCTGGCCTTAGGGTCACGGCTGGGCTTGACCGTGCCGGCTCGCACGCCCTCTTCCATATACTCTTCGGCGTTGTCAATCATTCGCTGCCACAACATCTTCGCCAGGTCGCCGCCGGTCTGCATGCTGCGCACCAGGTAGGCTGTCATCGAGGCGAATTCCTCGATCTCGGCCAGCCGCGCGAACCAGGTGGCCGGGTCGTTCGACTGGATCGTCTCCGACTTGGTCTCGCGGATCTCTTCGGCGATGAAGTCGTCGCACGCCTTGCGCAGGCCGTCCTTCGAGCCGAAGTGATGGATGACCAGCGCGGCGCTCACCCCCGCCGCTTCGGCGATCGCGCGCAGCCCGACGTCGAAGCCGCGCTGACCGAACTGCTCGATCGCCGCGTCGCGGATCCGGGCGGCGGCGGTGAGGTCGGCTGAACGCATGTTCAGTACACTAAACAGTCGTTCAGCCGGACGTCAATGAGGTACGCCGTTAGGAATCCGTAAAGAAATCAGGGGCGCGGTTAGTCCCGGACCGCGGCGAGCACGCCGTCGCCGAGGGGCACCAGCGCGGGGGTGAGCCGCTCGTCCTCGGCGATCAACCGGGCCGCCTCGCGAACCGCGACCACCTCGGCGTCGCGCGCGGCGGGGTCACCGGCGCGGCCGCCCAGCCCGGCTCGGTGCACCACGATGACGCCGCCGGGTCGCAGCAGCCGCACGCCCTCGACGACGTAATCGGGCTGGTCGATCGGGTCGGCGTCGACGAACACCAGGTCATACGATTGGTCGGCGAGCCGGGTGAGCACCTCTTGGGCGCGGCCGCTGATCAGCCGGGTGCGCGACGGCCCGATGCCGGCTTCGGCGAAGGCCTGCTTGGCGAGCCGCACATACTCGGGCTCGATGTCGATCGTGGTCAAGACGCCGTCGTCGCTCATGCCCGACAGCAGCCAGAGTCCGCTGACTCCCGCGCCGGTGCCCACTTCGGCGACGGCCTTGCCGCCGCTGAGCTTGGCCAGCAGGCTCAGCAGCGCACCGACCGCGGGCGTGACCGCCCCGGCGCCGATGTCCATGGCACGCTCGCGGGCGCCCGCCAGGATCGCGTCTTCCGATATCGACCCCTCGGCGTGCGCGGAAAGTGCCTCGGCTCGGCTGGGGGCCGCATGGTCGGGGGCCACCGCGCCGTTATCGGTACCGTCCATGACCGGCAGCGTATGCCGGATTCGCGGTGCAGTAGGTCAGGCGCGCCTGAGCCGGGCACGTGAGCCGACGGGGCCGACACGCCCGGACGCCGCGGCGCGACGAAGCTCACTGCGCGGTGGATACGCCCTGCGTATCGCAGGTAACGATCTGGTTTCTCAGGCAAACCTCAGTGTGCTCCTATGCCGCGCATACGCCGATGCGCGACGGTTTGCCTATGGAACGCGGCGGGTACTGGACCGGGAATACACAGTGGCGACTTCGCGTTGCCGCTGACGAATTATCAGACCCTGATGCCAGGGCAAACCCGGAGGACCCAATCATCACCACTCTTTTGAGCCCGAGCAGCATGTCTCACGCGCAGGAGTGCCGAGACGACGAGTGGGTGGAAACGCCCGACGCGTTGCAGGGAACGGCGGTGTTCGATGCGACCGGGGACAAGGCCACCATGCCGTCGTGGGACGAGCTGGTGCGCCAGCATGCCGACCGCGTCTACCGGCTGGCCTACCGGCTGTCGGGCAACCAGCATGACGCCGAGGACTTGACGCAGGAGACGTTCATCCGGGTCTTCCGCTCGGTGCAGAACTACCAGCCGGGCACCTTCGAGGGCTGGCTGCACCGCATCACCACCAACTTGTTCCTCGACATGGTCCGCCGCCGCGCCCGCATCCGGATGGAAGCGTTGCCCGAGGATTACGACCGGGTCCCCGCCGACGAACCGAATCCCGAGCAGATCTACCACGACTCGCGGCTCGGGCCCGACCTGCAGGCCGCCCTGGATTCGCTGCCGCCGGAATTTCGTGCCGCGGTGGTGCTGTGTGACATCGAAGGTCTGTCGTACGAGGAGATCGGTGCCACCCTGGGCGTCAAGTTGGGCACCGTGCGCAGCCGCATCCACCGCGGGCGTCAGGCGCTGCGCGATTACCTGGCCGCGCACCACGAAAACGGCGGTGCGCTGCACACCAAGTCGGCGTAATACGGCGGGTCACCCGCGGCCCGAGTCGGCCCACGCGCGGTGACGCGCGGTGACAATAGCGCAGCGTTGGGGTCTCGAGGCGGGTGTTCGGCGCTTCGTCGCGCTACATTCGAGGGGTACGTAGCAGCGAAAGGAGCTGGTGATGTCCGAGCGAGGACATGTGTTCCGCCGCGCGTTCTCCTGGCTCCCCGCCCAATTCGCCTCCCAAAGCGATGCGCCCGTCGGCGCGCCGCGCCGGTTCGGCTCGACCGAGCATTTGTCCGTCGAGGCGATCGCGGCCTTCGTCGACGGCGAGCTGCGGATGAACGCCCATCTGCGGGCCGCCCATCACCTCTCGCTGTGCCCGCAATGCGCGGCAGAAGTCGAAGATCAGAGCCGGGCGCGCAGCGCGCTGCGCGACTCGCAGCCGATCCGCATCCCCAGCGGGTTGCTCGGCATGCTGGCCGATATTCCGCACAGTTCGCCCGACGACACATCCCAGCTGCCCGACGGATTCGCCGACCGCGACGCGCGCAACCGGCGCAAGCGCTCCTAGCTTGAGTCCCCGCAATCAGAAAACCGTGGATACTAGGGTGGACACGGACAATGCCGTGCCTGGTGCTCGCCCGGTAAAGGGCCCTGTATTAGGCAGTTTTCGAGCGCTCAGACGAGGATTTAAGAGGATCAAGTGACCTCCGACCAAGGCAACGACAGCGGCAGTAACGGCAACCGCCTCGCGCCGCGCCCCATATCCCGGCCACCGGTCGACCCCGCCTCGCGGCAGGCGTTCGGTCGCCCCGCGGGGCAGCAGGGGTCCTTCGTGGCGGAGCGCGTGCGCCCGCAGAAGTACCGGGAACAGTCCGAGTTTTCGCCGCACGATCAGCCGGCCGACCCCGTTTTGGAAGAGGCGTTCAGCCGGCCGGTCGGGGTCGGCGAGTCGCTGCAACGCCACCCCGTCGATGCCGGTGCGCTGACGGCCGAGACCGACGGCGCCGGGCCGGACGAGCTCGACGATCCATGGCGAGACCCCGCGGCCGCGGCCGCGCTTGGGACCCCCGCGGTCACCCCGCCGGCACCGCACTCCGCGCTCGGCTACGGCGGCAAGCTGGGCGTGCGCGACGTGCTGTTCGGCGGCAGGGTGTCCTACCTGGCGCTGGCCGTGCTGGTGCTGATCGCGCTGGTGATCGGGCTGATCGGCGGGGTGGTCGGCCGCAAGACGGCCGAAGTCGTCGAGGCGTTCACCACCTCGAAGGTGACGCTGTCGACCCCGGGCAACAACGAAGGACCGGCGGGCCGGTTCGCGAAGGTGGCCGCCGCGACCGCGGATTCCGTGGTGACCATCGAGTCGAAGAGCGACCAGGAGGGCATGCAGGGCTCCGGCGTCGTCATCGACGGTCGTGGCTACATCGTCACCAACAACCACGTGATTTCCGAGGCTGCCAACAACCCGAGCCAGTTCAAGACCACAGTGGTGTTCAACGACGGCAAGGAAGTGCCCGCCAACCTCGTCGGGCGCGACCCCAAGACCGACCTGGCCGTCCTCAAGGTCGACAACGTCGACAACCTGGCCGTGGCCCGGCTCGGCGATTCGGACAAGGTGCGCGTCGGCGACGAGGTCCTTGCCGCGGGTTCGCCGCTGGGGCTGCGCAGCACCGTGACGCACGGCATCGTCAGCGCGCTGCACCGTCCTGTGCCGTTGTCGGGGGAGGGCTCTGACACCGATACCGTCATCGACGCCATCCAGACCGACGCCTCGATCAACCACGGCAACTCCGGCGGCCCACTGATCGACATGGATTCCCAGGTGATCGGCATCGACACCGCGGGTAAGTCGTTGTCGGACAGCGCAAGTGGGCTGGGCTTTGCGATCCCGATCGACGAGGCCAGAGAGGTCGCCCAGACCCTGATCAAGGACGGCAAGATCGTGCATCCGACGCTCGGGGTCAGCACCCGGTCGGTGAGCAACGCGATCGCGTCCGGCGCCCAGGTCGCCAACGTCAAGGCGGGCAGCCCCGCGCAGAAGGGCGGGATCCTGGAGAACGACGTGATCGTCAAGGTCGGCAACCGCAAGGTCGCCGACGCCGACGAGTTCGTCGTCGCGGTGAGGCAGCTCAACGTCGGGCAGGACTCCCCGGTCGAGGTGGTCCGCGACGGTCGGCACGTCACGCTGACCGTGAAACCGGACGGGGATAACGGCTAGGTGTTCGCGAACCTGAGCTGGGAGCACATCCTCGTCCTCGTCGTGGTCGGGTTGGTGATCCTGGGACCGGAGCGGCTGCCGGGCGCGATCCGGTGGACGTCCAACGCGCTGCGGCAGGCCCGCGACTACCTCAGCGGCATGACCAGCCAGCTGCGTCAGGACCTGGGACCCGAGTTCGACGATCTGCGTGCCCCGCTGAGCGAGCTGCAGAGGCTACGCGGCATGACACCCCGCGCCGCGCTCACCAAACACCTGCTCGACGGCGACGATTCTTTCCTCACCGGCAATTTCGAGCGCCCGGTGAACGGCGCGCCCGCGAAGCCGGCGGAGCCTTACTCGCCGGCGGCGCAGCCGCAGGTTCCCGGTCACACGCCGTTCGACACCGACGCGACCTGAGCACTCAGCGCTTGGTCGGATCGAGGCCCAGCGACACTCCGGCCAGGCCGCGCCGCCGCGTCGACAAGCCATCGGCGACGCCGCGTAGCGCCTTGCCCACCGGCGAGTCGGGCGCGCTCAGCACGATCGGCAGGCCGGCGTCACCGGCTTCCACCAGCGCGGGGTCCAGCGGGATCTGGCCCAGCAGCGGCACGTCGGCGCCGGTGGCGCGCGAGAGCCGTTCGGCGACCTGCTGGCCGCCGCCCTCGCCGAAGACCTGCAGCGTCGAGCCGTCCGGCAGCATCAGCCCCGACATGTTTTCCACGACGCCGGCGATGCGCTGACGGGTCTGCAGCGCGATGCTGCCGGCCCGCTCGGCGACCTCGGCCGCGGCCAGCTGGGGTGTTGTTACCACCAGAATCTCGGCGTTCGGGATCAGCTGGGCCACCGAGATGGCGATGTCGCCGGTGCCCGGCGGCAGGTCGAGCAGGAGCACATCCAGATCGCCCCAGTAGACGTCGGCCAGGAACTGTTGCAGGGCGCGGTGCAGCATCGGGCCCCGCCAGACCACCGGCGTGTTTCCCTCGGTGAACTGCGCGATCGAGATGACCTTCACCTCGTGGGCGATCGGCGGCAGGATCATCGACTCGACCTGGGTGGGCCGGGCGGTGGTGCCCATCATTCGCGGAATGGAATGGCCGTGGATATCGGCATCGAGCACGCCCACCGCCAGGCCGCGGGCGGCCATCGCCGCGGCGAGGTTCACGGTGACGGTCGACTTGCCGACGCCGCCCTTGCCGGAGGCGACGGCGTAGACGCGGGTCGTGGAGCTCGGCTGGGCGAACGGGATGACGGGCTCGCGGGCATCGCCACGCAACTGCTTGCGCAGCTCGGTGCGCTGTTCGTCGCTCATCACGTCCAGGCTGACCTTCACCGCGCCGGTGCCGGGAACGTCGGCGACGGCTTGGGTTACCCGCTCGCTGATTTCGCTCTTCTTCGGGCAGCCGGCGATGGTCAGGTAGATCGTCACGTGCACGCCGCCGTCGGGGGCGACGTCGATGCTCTTGACCATCCCGAGTTCGGTGATGGGACGCCGCAATTCGGGGTCGATCACCTTGCTCAGGGCGGTGCGGATGGTTGCGCTCAGGTCGGCTTGCGAACCTGCGGGGTCATGACGGGACATCACCGCCGAGTGTAGGCGGCTCGCGCTGCGGCCGGTCGGCCGACGGGTCAGGCCGCCGGGGCCACTGCCGGCTGGTTGGCCGCGGCGTTCGACGCCGGGCCGGCCGGCCTGGGTGACGCCGAGGCGTTCGGCGATCCCGCCGCGTTGGGCGCTCCCGCGGCGTTGGGCGTAGCCGCGGCGGGGCCGGCCACCGGCGGCGCGGCCGGCGGGACGGCATCCGGCGGTGGTGGGG
>NZ_MBET01000013.1:0-30357 GCF_001954215.1 Mycobacterium sp. IS-2888 | reverse complement strand
GTTCGAGGCACCGATCACGGTGTCGCGGGCGCCCGGCTGGTTGGCCAGGTAGGCCATCGCCATCAGGTCGCGCTGGTCGATCATCACCGAGTCGTATTTGTCGCCGAACAGCACCAGGTGCCGATAGAAGTAGTGCCGCGCGATGACCACGGTCGACAGCATTAGCAGCACCGCGGTGGCCGAGACCCAGACCGGCGCGGGCTGCGGTTTGAACCGCTGGGTCACCCGTTTCGCGCCCGCGACCACCAGCGCGACCTGATGGCGATGGCCTACCTGGCCAACCAGCCGGGCGCCCGCGACACCGTGATCGGTGACTCGAACGTCGACGGCACCGCGTGGATGTATGCGGTGGCCGACCTGCACCCGCTGTGGACCCACTACGACTTTCCGCAGCAGACCGGGCCGGGTTACTACCGCTACATCTTCTGGACCTCGGCGCGCAAGGGCGACGACGATCCGAAGGTGGTCGAGGCGATTAAGGCCCTCAATATCAGGTACATATTGACTAGCACGCCCAACGTGAGAGGGTTTGCCACACCCGACGGACTAATGTCTCTAGAGAAATCGAAGTCGTGGGCGCTGATCTACGACAACGGTGGGGCCAAGATCTACGAATGGCGCGGAAACACCGCCGCGACGCCCCACCCCTAGACGCAACAAGAGGATGGTGACGCATTGAGTAACGGCAACGACGGCCGAGACGACGATGGCATCGAAATCATCGGCGGCGTCGATCCGCGGATCATGGCGATACGCGAGGAGGACGACGACGACTCCGACGGACGCTCCCTGACCGACCTGGTCGAGCAGCCCGCCAAGGTGATGCGGATCGGCACGATGATCAAGCAACTGCTCGAGGAGGTGCGCGCCGCACCGCTCGACGACGCCAGCCGTAACCGGCTGCGCGAGATCCACGCCACCAGCATCCGTGAGCTCGAAGACGGCCTGGCACCCGAACTGCGCGAAGAACTCGACCGGCTCACGCTGCCGTTCAACGAGAACGCCGCTCCGTCGGACGCCGAGCTGCGCATCGCCCAGGCACAACTTGTCGGCTGGCTCGAAGGCCTGTTCCACGGCATCCAAACCGCGCTGTTCGCCCAGCAGATGGCGGCCCGCGCACAGCTGGAGCAGATGCGCCACAGCGCGCTGCCGCCGGGCATCAGCAAGTCGGGCCACGGCCCCGGCTCGGGCACCGGGCAATACTTGTAGGCCGACGTAAGTAGCTGATGGTGGCGGGTTCGGGACCTCACATCGAGACACAGAGAGCGTGGGTGGAATTCCCCATCTTCGACGCCAAGTCGCGCTCGTTGAAGAAGGCCTTCCTAGGCAAGGCGGGCGGCACGATCGGGCGCAACAACTCCAACGTGGTCGTCGTCGAGGCGTTGCGCGACATCACCATGTCGCTCGAGCTCGGCGACCGGGTCGGACTGGTCGGTCATAACGGGGCCGGGAAATCGACTCTGCTGCGGCTACTTTCGGGCATCTACGAACCCACCCGCGGCTGGGCGAAGGTCACCGGGCGAGTGGCGCCGGTATTCGACCTCGGGGTCGGCATGGACCCCGAGATCTCCGGCTACGAGAACATCATCATTCGCGGCCTGTTCTTAGGGCAGAGCCGAAAATACATGCTGAGCAAGGTCGACGAGATCGCCGAGTTCACCGAGCTCGGCGACTACCTGTCGATGCCGCTGCGCACGTATTCCACCGGCATGCGGGTGCGACTGGCGATGGGCGTGGTCACCAGCATCGACCCGGAGATCCTGCTGCTCGACGAGGGCATCGGCGCGATCGACGCTGACTTCCTGAAGAAGGCCCAGTCGCGGTTGCAGGGCCTGGTGGAGCGTTCCGGAATCCTGGTGTTCGCCAGCCATTCCACCGAGTTCTTGGCCCGGCTGTGCAAGACGGCGATGTGGATCGACCACGGCGTCATCCGGCAGACGGGCGGTATCGAGGACGTCGTGCGCGCCTACGAGGGCGAGGAGGCGGCGCGCCACGTCCGCGAGGTGCTGGCCGAAACCGCCGGACAATCATGAGTGAGTCCGTCTTCGCCGTCGTGGTCACCCACCGACGACCCGACGAGCTGGCCAAGTCGCTGGATGCGTTGAGCACGCAGACCCGGCTGCCCGATCACCTCATCGTGGTCGACAACGACGGGACCGAAGACGGGCGGGTCAGCGACCTCGTTGCCGCCCAACCGATTTCGACGACGTACCTCGGTTCACGCCGAAACCTCGGCGGCGCAGGCGGTTTCGCGCTCGGCATGTTGCACGCCCTGGCCCAGGGCGCGGACTGGGTGTGGCTGGCCGACGACGACGGGCGCCCGCAGGATTCCCGCGTGCTGGCGACGCTGCTGACGTGCGCCGAGAAGTACGGGCTAGCCGAGGTGTCGCCGATGGTGTGCAACGCGGACGACCCGCAGCGGCTGGCGTTTCCGTTGCGGCGCGGCCTGGTGTGGCGAAGGTACGCAAGCGAATTGCGCACCGAAGCGGGCCAGGATCTGTTGCGCGGCATCGCGTCGCTGTTCAACGGGGCGCTGTTCCGGGCGTCCACCCTGGAAGCGATCGGGGTGCCGGACATGCGGCTGTTCATCCGTGGCGACGAGGTGGAATTGCACCGCCGGCTGGTTCGGTCCGGTCTGCCGTTCGGCACCTGCCTGGAAGCGGTCTACCTGCATCCCTGCGGATCCGAGGAGTTCCGGCCCATCCTGGGCGGTCGGATGCACACGCAGTATCCCGACAACCCCACCAAGCGGTTCTTCACCTACCGCAACCGCGGCTACCTGCTGTCGCAACCGGGTCTGCGTAGGCTGCAGGCCCAGGAGTGGCTGCGGTTCGGCTGGTTCTTCCTGGTGAGCCGCCGCGACCCCAAGGGCCTGCTGGAGTGGATTCGGTTGCGCCGCTTGGGACGTCGCGAGCAATTCGGCAAGCCCGGAGGGTCCTGATGAGTTTCCTCGACGCCGCGACTCAGTCCCGGACATTTACCCGCGCCCGTGCCGATCTGGTCGACGGGTTTCGCCGTCACGAGCTGTGGCTGCACCTGGGTTGGCAGGACATCAAGCAGCGCTACCGCCGCTCGGTGCTGGGACCGTTCTGGATCACCATCGCGACCGGCACCACCGCTGTCGCGATGGGCGGGCTGTATTCCAAACTGTTTCACCTGCAACTGGCGGTGCACCTGCCCTACGTCACGCTCGGGTTGATCATCTGGAACCTGATCAACGCCGCCATCCTGGAGGGCGCCGACGTCTTCGTCGCCAACGAGGGCCTGATCAAACAGCTGCCGACGCCGTTGAGCGTCCACGTCTACCGGCTGGTGTGGCGTCAGATCATCCTGTTCGCCCACAACATCGTCATCTACGTCGTGATCGCGATCATCTACCCCAAGCCATGGTCGTGGGCCGATTTGTCGGTGATCCCGGCGCTGGCGCTGATCGTGCTCAACTGCATATGGGTGTCGCTGTGCTTCGGCATCCTGGCGACCCGCTACCGCGACATCGGTCCCCTGCTGTTTTCCATCGTGCAGCTGCTGTTCTTCATGACGCCGATCATCTGGAACGAAGACACGCTGCGCCAGCAGGGTGTCGGGCGCTGGTCGAGGATCGTCGAACTCAACCCGCTGCTGCACTATCTGGACATCGTTCGGGCGCCGTTGCTGGGCGCCCCCCAGGAGCTGCGGCACTGGCTGGTGGTGCTGGCGCTGACGGCCGTCGGCTGGGTGCTGGCGGCGTTGGCGATGCGGCAATACCGCGCCCGGGTGCCCTACTGGGTGTGACCGCCTGGGCCAGACTAGAGGACGGAGCCGAAATGCATGAGTCGCGCTTGCCGGGCGGTGCGCGTCGGGCCGTAGTCCTCGTGGGCGCCGTGTTTGGCATCGCGATGCTCAGCGCCGGTGCGGCAAGCGCCGACGGACCGGTCCAGTTGAGAAGCCGGCTAGGCGATGCGTGTCTGGACGCCCCGAGCGACAGCTGGTTCACCCCCGTGGTGGTCAACCCCTGCAACGGCGCCGACACCCAGCGCTGGAATCTCAACGGCGACGGGCGAATCGAGAGTGTGGCCTTCCCGGGCCGGTGCCTGAATGTGCCCGAGTCCAGTTTGTCGCTGCGCCTTTTCGCCTGTTGGAACAGCCAGCGTTGGACCATCCAGCCCGACGGCCGGATCACCGCCCTGCTCGGTGGCTGCCTCACCGTCCTCGGCGGCCCCGGTCCCGGGACTTGGGTAGGACCCCGCATTTGCAACGGCTCACCCGAGCAGGGGTGGGATAGCGTTCCCTAACCGGGCCGGCGCGTCGCTTCAAGAATCTTTTGAGGATCCGACAAGGCCGGCGCACGACGCTAACCGTCGTGCAAATTCCTGATATCACCAGCGCCGACGGGGCGCACGTCGCCGTCATGCATCGTGCCGACGCGCCCGTCGGCCGGACGGCGCGGTTCCACATGCGCAAGATGTTCGACGACCTACCCTGCTGTTATCGCTCGTGGGCGAACCAGGGGAAGCGCTTCTTCCTACACGGCTATGAGCGGACATTCGAAGTCGAGTTCGCTTGGGCGGAAACCGAACCCGAGACCGTGGTGGACCCGGGTGCCGTCCGGGTGATCCGGGCGGCGCTGCGATACCAGTTCGACCACACCACGTTGATCGCCGCGGCCGACCCGCAGCGCGCCCTGTTCGAGTTGCTGGCCGAGCGGGGCGTCATCGATCTGCGCATCATGGACGACACCGGCATGGAGGGCTCGGCGGCGTGGGTGTTCGACACCGCCGAGCGGATCGTCAGCCTGGCGACCGGGGGCCGGGTCTGGGTGTCGCGGATAAAGGCACGCGAGCGCCGCAACCACGTCGTCACGCTGACCGCGGGACCGGTGTGATCGGCACCAAGCTCACAGCAACCCGTTCGCTGACGGCTCCAATGGGTATGCACGTGTACAACTAAATAGACGTGCTTGCCTGATACCGGTGACGGGCGGCCGCTTGGTGGTGTAACACTGATACGCCACGAATCGGATTCACGGCGCGTGTGTGATCAGCAAACGGCGACCCGAATCGTCGGGGCGAAAGGTGGGCGGACGTGACCAAGAAAGCCCAATCAGTGGCCGATGCCGCGCGGGAGAACCTGGCCGCGGAGCTGGATCGGCTGCGGCAGCGTCGCGATCGCCTCGAGGTCGAGGTCAAGAACGACCGCGGCATGGTCGGCGACCATGGGGACGCGGCCGAGGCAATCCAGCGCGCCGACGAACTGGTCGTGCTGGGTGACCGGATCAACGAGCTGGACCGGCGATTGCGGACCGGGCCGTCGGAGTCCGGAGAGGCAGAAACGCTGCCCGGCGGCACCGAGGTGACCCTGCGCTTCCCCGACGGTGAAGTGGTGACGATGCATGTGATCTCGATCGTCGAGGAGACCCCGGCCGGCCGCGAAGCCGAGACGCTGACCGCCCGCAGCCCACTGGGCCAGGCGCTCGCCGGGCGCAAACCGGGCGACACCGTGACCTACTCGACGCCCCAAGGGGAAAACCAGGTCGAGCTGATCGCGGTGAAGTTGCCCAAATAGCCCATGCCCGACGTCGCGCCGCCACAGCTGAGTCTGACCACGCAGATATGGCGCTTCGTAGTCACCGGCGGGCTGGCTGGAGTCGTCGACTTCAGCCTCTACCTGGTGCTTTACCGAGTGGTCGGCATACAGGTTGACCTGTCCAAAGCCACCAGTTTCGTGGTCGGCACCATCACCGCCTACCTGATCAACCGCCGGTGGACGTTCCAGGCGTCACCGAGCACCGCGCGGTTCGTCGCGGTGATGGTTCTGTACGGCATCACCTTCGCCGTGCAGGTCGGGCTCAACCATCTGTGCCTTGCCTTGATGCACTATCGCGGCTGGGCGATACCCGTCGCGTTCGTGATCGCGCAGGGCACCGCGACCGTGATCAACTTCGTCGTGCAGCGAGCCGTTATCTTCCGCCTCCGCTGAGCCAGCCGGCCAAGCGGTACCCTCTTTGACGATGTTCACCACCAAACGCCTGACGGGCTGGGGTCGCACCGCTCCCTCCGTCGCGACGGTGCTTTCCACCCGGGATGCGGAGGAGATCGCCAAGGCAGTGGCCAATGCGGGCGACCGCGGCGTGATCGCACGCGGCCTCGGCCGTTCCTACGGCGACAACGCGCAAAACGGCGGCGGTCTGGTGATCGACATGACGCCGCTCAACCGCATCCACTCGATCAGCGCCGACACCCGGCTGGTCGACACCGACGCCGGGGTCAACCTGGACCAGCTGATGAAGGCGGCGCTGCCGTTCGGGCTGTGGGTTCCGGTGCTGCCGGGCACCCGGCAGGTCACCATCGGCGGGGCGATCGCCTGCGACATCCACGGCAAGAACCATCACAGCGCGGGCAGCTTCGGCAACCACGTGCGGTCGATGGACCTCCTCATGGCCGACGGCGCCATCCGCACCGTCACCCCCGACGGGGACGATGCCGAGCTGTTCTGGGCCACCGTCGGGGGCAACGGCCTGACCGGGATCATCCTACGCGCCACCATCGAGATGACCCCGACGGAGACGGCCTACTTCATCAACGACGGCGACAACACGGCGTCGCTGGACGAGACCGTCGAGTTTCACAGCGATGGCAGCGAAGCCAACTACACCTACTCCAGCGCCTGGTTCGATGCCATCAGCCCCCCACCCAAGTTGGGACGCGCGGCGATCACTCGCGGGCGCCTGGCACTGCGCGACGAGCTTCCCAAGAAGCTGGCCAAGCATCCCCTTAAATTCGATGCGCCACAACTGATGACGGTGCCCGACGTCTTTCCCAATGGGTTGATGAACAAGCTCACGCTGAGCACCATCGGCGAGCTGTACTACCGCCGAGGCGGCCACTACCGCGGCAAGATCCAGAACCTTACGCAGTTCTATCACCCCTTGGATCTGCTGGGTGAATGGAACCGTGGCTACGGATCAGCCGGTTTTGCGCAATATCAATTCCTGGTGCCCCCCTCGGCGGTCGACGAATTCAAACAGATCATCCGAGACATTCAAGCGAGCGGCCACTACTCGGCGCTCAACGTCTTCAAACTGTTCGGGGCCGGAAACCAAGCCCCGCTTAGCTTTCCAATTCCCGGCTGGAATGTGTGTCTCGACTTCCCGATGAAGCCCGGACTCAACGAGTTCCTCAACGAACTCGACCGCCGGGTGCTGGAGTTCGGCGGGCGGGTCTACACCGCCAAGGACTCCCGCGCCACCGCGGAAACCTTTCACGCCATGTATCCGCGCATCGACGAGTGGATCGCGGTGCGCCGCAAGGTCGATCCGCTGGGGGTCTTCGCCTCCGACATGGCCCGACGTTTGGAGCTGCTCTAAATGGTGCTCGACGCGGTGGGAAATCCGCAGACCATCCTGCTGCTGGGCGGCACGTCCGAGATCGGGCTGGCCATCTGCGAGCGCTACCTGCAGAACGCGCACGCGCGCATCGTGCTGGCAGCCATGCCCGACGACCCGGGCCGCGACGACGCGGTGGCCCAGATGAAGGCCGCGGGCGCGCGGTCGGTGGAGTTGATCGACTTCGAGGCCACCGACACCGACAGCCACCCCAAGATGATCGAGCAGGCATTCTCGGGCGGCGACGTGGACGTGGCGATTGTCGCCTTCGGTTTGCTCGGCGACGCCGAAGAACTGTGGCAGAGCCAGCGCAAGGCGGTGCAGATCGCCGAAATCAACTACACCGCGGCGGTTTCGGTGGGCGTACTGCTGGCCGAGAAGATGCGCGCGCAGGGCTTCGGCCAGATCATCGCGATGAGTACCGTGGCCGGCGAGCGGGTGCGGCGATCCAACTTCGTCTACGGCTCTACGAAGGCGGGCTTGGATGGCTTCTACCTAGGCCTGTCAGAAGCGTTGCGCGAGTACGGGGTTCGCGTCCTGGTGATCCGTCCCGGCCAGGTGCGGACCCGGATGAGCGCGCACATCAAGGAAGCCCCGCTGACCGTCGACAAGGAGTACGTCGCCAACCTCGCGGTGACCGCGGCCGCAAAAGGTAAGGAATTGGTTTGGGCGCCAGCAGCATTCCGTTATGTGATGATGGTGTTGCGACACATCCCGCGGAGCATCTTCCGCAAGCTGCCAATCTGACCATGCGCAACGCACTGGCCAGTCTCGGCCAGCTGGTCTTGGCCGCGGTGGTGGCCGCGATCGTCTCGGTGGTGTCGCTGATCGCGATTGCCGGGGTCCAGTGGCCGGCCTTTCCGTCGTCGAACCAGCTGCACGCGCTGACCACCGTCGGGCAGGTCGGCTGCCTGGCCGGGCTGATCGGCGTCGGCTGGCTGTGGCGACGCGGCGGTCGCTACCCTCGGCTGCTGGCCCAGCTCGGCGGGGTGGTGTTCGTCTCGGCGTTCTCCGTCGTCACCCTGGGCATGCCGCTGGGCGCCACCAAGCTGTATCTGTTCGGCATCTCCGTCGACCAGCAGTTCCGCACGGAATACCTGACCCGGCTCGCCGACAGCCCCGCCCTACATGACATGACCTACGTCGGCCTGCCGACGTTCTACCCGCCGGGCTGGTTCTGGATCGGTGGGCGGGCGGCGGCGCTGACCGGCGTGCCGGCCTGGGAGATCTACAAGCCGTGGGCCATCACCTCGATCACCATCGCGGTCGCGGTCGCGCTGGTGCTGTGGTGGCGAATGATCCGCTTCGAGTACGCGCTGATCGTGACCACCGCGACCGCCGCGGTGACGCTGGCGTACAGCTCGCCGGAGCCCTACGCCGCGATGATCACGGTGCTGCTGCCGCCGGTGCTGGTGCTGACGTGGTCGGGCCTGCGTGCCGGTGAGCGGGGCGGCGGCGTCGCCGACCGGGCCCTAGCCGCCGAACGTGCGGCTGGCCGCACACTCGAACCCGAACGTGCGGCTGGCCGCACGCTCGGCGCAGAAGAACCAACAGCGGGCGGCTGGGCCGCGGTGGTCGGCGCCGGGATCTTCCTGGGCTGGACGGCCACGTGGTACTCGCTGCTGTTCGGCTTCGGCGCCTTCACGATGGCGCTGATGGCCCTGGTGCTGGTCGCCGCGCGCTGGCGGCAACACGGCGTCAAGGCCGCGCTCGACCCGCTGCGCCGGCTTGCCGTCATCGCCGTGATCGCGGCGGCCATCGCCAGCACCACCTGGCTGCCGTTCCTGCTGCGCGCGGCCACCAGCCCAATCAGCAACAGCGGCAGCGCCTTTCACTACCTGCCCGCCGACGGCGCCGAGCTGACCTTCCCGATGCTGCAGTTCTCGCTGCTGGGCGCCGTCTGCCTGCTGGGCACGCTGTGGCTGGTGGTGCGCGCCCGCACGTCGGTGCGGGCCGCCGCCCTGACGATCGGCGTGCTGGCCGTCTACCTGTGGTCGCTGCTGTCGATGCTGACGACGCTGGCCCGCACCACGCTGCTGTCGTTCCGGCTGCAGCCCACGTTGACCGTGCTGCTGGTCGCCGCGGGCGTGTTCGGCTTCGTGGAAGCCACCCGGTCGCTGGCCGGGCGAAGCCGCGCCGCCGCCCCGGTCGCCGCGGCGATCGGGCTGACCGCGGCGATCGCGTTCAGCCAGGACATTCCCGACGTGCTGCGGCCGGATCTGACCATCGCCTACACCGACACCGACGGCCACGGCCAGCGCGGCGATCGCCGCCCGCCCAGCTCGGAGAAGTTCTACGCCGACATCGACGCCGCGATCCTGCGCGTCACAGGCAAGCCACGCAACCAAACCGTGCTGATGACCGCCGACTACAGCTTCCTGTCCTACTACCCCTACTGGGGCTTCCAGGGATTGACGTCGCACTACGCCAACCCGCTGGCGCAGTTCGACCTGCGGGCCGCGCAGATCGAGAAGTGGTCCAAGCTAAAGACCGCCGACGACCTGATCCACGCCCTGGACACGTCCCCCTGGCCGGCGCCGACGGTCTTCCTGATGCGCCGCGGCGCCAACGGCAACTACACGCTGCGGCTGGCCGAGGACGTCTATCCCAACCAGCCAAACGTGCGCCGCTACACCGTCGATCTGCGCGCCGCCCTCTTCGACGACCCACGGTTCGTCGTCCAGACCATCGGCCCGTTTGTGCTGGCCATCCGCAGGCCCGGGGCCCAGCCGGTGACGAGCGGCTGATGGCGACCGAGACCTCGCCCAACTTGGCCGAAGAACTACCATCTACCTCCGTGAGCGACACGGGAGGAAACCACCGGATCGCTCGCATCGTTGCCGTCGTCGCCGGTCTGCTCGGGGCCGTGCTGGCGATCGCCACCCCGGTCCTGCCGGTCAACCAGACCACCGCCCAGCTCAACTGGCCGCAGAACGGCGCGTTCGAGAGCGTCGAAGCGCCGTTGATCGGCTATGTGGCCACCGAACTGAACGTCAGCGTGCCGTGTTCGGCCGCCGCCGGATTGACCGGACCGCACAATGCCGGCAAGACGGTGCTGTTGTCGACGGTGCCCAAGCAGGCCCCGAAGGCCGTCGACCGCGGCCTGCTCATCCAGCGCGCCAACGACGAGCTGGTGCTCGTGGTGCGCAACGTCCCCGTCGTCACCGCCCCGTTGAGCCAGGTGCTCAGCCCCGCCTGCCAGCGGCTGACCTTCACCGCGCACGCGGAGCGGGTCGCCGCGGAATTCGTCGGCCTGACGCAGGGACCCAACACCGAGCATCCCGGCTCGCCACTGCGCGGCGAGAAGAGCGGGTATGACTTCCGGCCCCAGATCGTCGGGGTGTTCACCGACCTGGCCGGGCCGACGCCGCCGGGCCTGAGCTTCTCGGCGACCGTCGACACCCGCTACAGCAGCAGCCCGACGCCGCTGAAGCTCGCGGCGATGATCCTCGGGGTGGTGCTGACGGCCGCGGCGCTGGTCGCGTTGCACGTCCTGGACCGGGCCGACGGCACCCGGCACCGACGGTTCCTTCCGCCACGCTGGTGGTCGATCGGCGGCCTGGACGCCCTGGTCATCGCGGTGCTGGTGTGGTGGCACTTCGTCGGCGCCAATACCTCCGACGACGGCTACATCCTGACCATGGCCCGGGTGTCCGAACATGCCGGCTACATGGCCAACTACTACCGCTGGCTAGGCACGCCAGAGGCGCCGTTCGGGTGGTATTACGACCTGCTCGCGCTGTGGGCGCACGTCAGCACCACCAGCGTCTGGATGCGCCTACCCACCCTGGTCATCGCGCTGACGTGCTGGTGGGTGATCAGCCGCGAGGTCATCCCGCGTCTGGGCCATGCCGTCAAGCGCAGCAGGGCAGCGGCGTGGACCGCGGCGGGCATGTTCCTGGCGACGTGGCTGCCGCTCGACAACGGCCTGCGCCCCGAGCCGATCATCGCCCTGGGCATCCTGCTCACCTGGTGTTCGGTGGAGCGCGCTGTGGCCACCAACCGGCTGCTGCCCGTGGCGATCGCCTGCATCATCGGTGCCTTGACACTCTTCTCCGGGCCCACCGGCATCGCGTCCATCGGTGCGCTGCTAGTCGCGATCGGACCGTTGCGAACCATCGTGCACCGCCGATCCAAACGCTTCGGCGCGCTGCCACTGCTGGCGCCGATAGCCGCCGCGGTCACCGTCACCGTGATCCTGATCTTCCGCGATCAGACCCTGGCCGGCGAGATGCAGGCCACCGCCCTCAAGCGGGCCCTGGGGCCCAGCCTGAGCTGGTTCGACGAACACATCCGCTACGAGCGGCTGTTCATGGCCAGTCCCGACGGATCGGTCGCGCGCCGCTTCGCCGTGCTGGCGCTGGTCCTCGCGCTCGGCATCACGGTGGCAATGTCGTTGCGCAAGGGGCGAATCCCGGGCACGGCCGCCGGACCGAGCCGGCGCATCGTCGGCATCACCATCATCTCGTTCGTGGCGATCATGTTCACTCCCACCAAGTGGACGCACCACTTCGGGGTGTTCGCGGGGCTGGCCGGGTCCCTCGGGGCGCTGGCCGCGGTCGCGGTGACGTCCGTCGCGATGCGTTCGCGCCGCAACCGAACCGTTTTCGCCTCCGTGGTGCTGTTCTTGGTGGCGTTGTCGTTCGCCAGCGTCAACGGCTGGTGGTACGTGTCCAATTTCGGTGTGCCATGGTCGAATTCGTTCCCACAATGGCACTACGCCTTCGCCACCACCCTGCTAGGACTGACCCTGCTGGTGCTGCTGCTGGCCGCGTGGTTCCACTTCGTCGCCCCGGACTCCTTGAGGACCCAACGGCCCCCCGGCAACCGGGTAGCCGCAATCATTCAGTCCCCCTTGGCAATTGCCGCGTGGGTGCTGGTGGTTTTCGAGGTGGCATCGCTGACCCTGGCGATGACCGCTCAGTATCCGGCCTGGTCGGTGGGGCGGTCCAATCTCGAGGCACTGACCGGGAAGTCCTGCGGCCTGGCCGAGGACGTACTGGTCGAGCAGGATCCCAACGCCGGCATGCTGGCACCGGTGGCCGCCCCGGTGGCCGATGCCCTGGGGGCCGGATTGTCGGAAGGGTTCACGCCCAACGGCATTCCCGCCGACGTCCGCGCCGACCCGGTGATGGAACGCCAGGCCGACCGCAGTTTCGTCACCGACGAAGAGAAGGGCACCACCAACCAGGCCGGCACCGAGGGCGGCACCAGCGCCGCACCGGGAATCAACGGCTCCCGCGCCCAGCTGCCCTACAACTTGGATCCGGCCCGCACACCGGTGCTGGGCAGCTGGCAGTCCGGCATCCAGGTGCCCGCCAGACTGCGCTCGGCGTGGTACCGACTTCCCGCGCGGGACCAGGCGGGACCGCTGCTGGTGGTGTCGGCGGCGGGCCGGTTCGACGCGCGCGAGGTGCAATTGCAATGGGCCACCGACGACGGGGCGGCGGGCGGACACCCGGGCGGCTCATTCCAGTTCTTCGACGTCGGCGCGTCGCCGGCGTGGCGTAACTTGCGGCTGCCGATGTCGTGGATTCCGCGCAACGCCACCCAGGTTCGCCTGGTCGCCGACGACGAGGATCTGGCGCCGCAGCACTGGATCGCGGTCACGCCGCCGCGGATTCCACAGCTGCGCACGCTGCAGGAAGTGGTGGGCTCGCACGACCCGGTGTTCCTGGACTGGCTGGTCGGTCTCGCGTTCCCGTGCCAGCGGCCGTTCGGCCATCAAAACGGTGTCGACGAGACCCCGAAATGGCGGATCCTGCCGGACCGGTTCGGCGCCGAGGCGAACTCACCGGTCATGGACAACAACGGGGGCGGGCCGCTTGGTGTCACCGAGCTGTTGGTCAAGGCGACGACGGTGGGCAGTTATCTGAAGGACGACTGGTCGCGGGACTGGGGCAGTTTGCAGCGGCTGACGCCCTATTACCCCAACGCCCAGGCCGCCCGTCTCCAGTTGGGCACGGCGACGCGCGGCGGCCTGTGGAGCCCGGCGCCGCTGCGCAGGGGTTAGCCCTCTCGCCTCACAGCCCGGGCAGGCAATTGATGAACGGTATGCACGGCGGCGACGGCGGCCGCGGCGGCGGAAACCCTTCGATGATCGTCGAATTGGTTACCGGGCTGTTCTGATCGAAATACCAAGGGTGACAGGCGTTTCTGTCCCAGTCCGGCATGTTCTTCATCACCGGCGAACCCGGGCACCATTGGTAGGTGCAGCTGTTCGTCGGGCTAGGTACCGTGCCGCCGTCCTGGCACACCATCGGGGCGGGCTGGGCGTGGCCGGTTCCCGCCGTCAGGCCCAACCCGACGACGGCGAAGCCACCCGAGAGCAACGCCCCCGCGAGCATGCGGTTCATGTTGTGAGAAATGTTCATGCCGCGAGTGGAAACGGTCAAGGTTGCTACCGATCCCAAATCGGGTATTGATGCCCTGATTCGGTAAGCCTACACTTACGGTTCGTGGTCACTTACCAAGCCGATGGCGATGCCTGGCTGGCCCTCGCGGATCGAACGCGACGGGCCATCGTGGAGCGCCTCGCGCATGGCCCCGCGGCCGTTGGTGAACTCGCCCGCGACCTCCCGGTCAGCAGGCCGGCCGTTTCGCAGCACCTCAAAGTGCTCAAGTGCGCCGGGCTGGTGCGCGACCGCGCAGCGGGAACCCGGCGCGTCTACCAGCTCGACCCGACCGGCCTCGAGGCGTTGCGCGCCGACCTGGACCGGTTCTGGACGCGGGCGCTGGCCAACTACGCGAAGGCCGTTGACATAGAAGGAGATGGATCATGACCCGAACCCCGAGCATCCAGCACCGCGTCGTGGTCAACGCCGGGATCGAGCGCGCGTTCGCCGTCTTCACCGAGCGCTTCGGCGACTTCAAGCCGCGCGAGCACAACCTGCTGGCCGTCCCGATCGCCGAGACGGTATTCGAGCCCCGCGTCGGCGGACACATCTATGACCGCGGGGTCGACGGCAGCGTGTGCCAATGGGCGCGCGTACTGGTCTACGAGCCTCCCACCCGCCTGGTGTTCAGCTGGGACATCGGTCCGACCTGGCAGATCGAACCCGATCAGTCGAAGACCAGCGAGGTCGAGGTCCGCTTCACCGCGGAGTCCGACCGGCGCACCCGCGTCGACCTCGAGCACCGCCACCTGGACCGGCACGGCGCCGGCTGGCAGTCGCTCGCCGAGGGCGTCGACGGCGACGCCGGCTGGCCGCTGTATCTGGCCCGCTACACCGGCCTCTTCGCCGCCGGGGTTCGGCCATGACCGCACGAGGGACCCAATCGCTGATGAGCATGGCCCGCGCCGAACGGGCCGATCTCGCGGAATTCCTGGCCACCCTGACCCCGTCGGACTGGGAGGCGCCCAGCCTGTGTTCCAAGTGGACCGTCAAAGACGTTGTCGCGCATGTGATCAGCTATGAAGAGCTCGGCACCCTGGGCCTGCTGAAGCGCTTCGCGAAGGGCTGGATCGTGCAGGCCAACCAGGTGGGTGTCGACGAATTCACGGCGCTGAGCCCGCAACAGCTGCTGGGGTTTCTGCGCGATCACCTCGAACCACGTGGATTGACAGCAGGTTTCGGCGGCATGATCGCGCTCGTCGACGGCACGATCCATCATCAAGACATCCGGCGCGCGCTGGGGCGGCCGCGCACCATCCCGGCGGATCGGCTCGAGCGGGTTCTCGGCCTGGTGCCCGGCAATCCCCGACTGGGCGCCGGACGCCGGATCAGGGGATTGCGACTACGCGCCACCGACGTCGACTGGGCACATGGCCGCGGCCCCGAGGTGACCGGCACCGGCGAAGCCTTGCTGATGGCGATGTCGGGCCGCCGCGCGGCCCTGGCGGACCTCGACGGTCCCGGCCGCGCCACGCTGGCCGCTCGACTGCCGGCGCCGGCGTAGCGCTTTTTCAAGCGGCCATCGCCGCGTCCGTCGCCGGGGTCCATAGCGCCGTCCCCTACGATCGAGCCTCGTGCCCCACGACGGTAGTCAGCGATCGCAGCGGACCCCGCGCTTGATCGCCACCGTCGCGGGCCTCGTGGGTCTGCTGTTGTGCGTCATCGTCCCGTTGCTGCCGGTCAAGCAGACGACGGCGACCGTGCTGTGGCCCCAGGGCAGCGCGGACGGGCACGTCACCCAGATCACCGCGCCGCTGGTGTCCGGCGCGCCGCGGGCCCTGGACATCTCCATCCCCTGCCCGGCGATCACCACGTTGCCCGCCGACGGCGGCCTGGTGCTGTCGACCCTGCCGGCCGGCGGGGTGGACGCCGGCAAAAACGGGCTCTTCGTGCGGGCCAACAAGGACACCGTCGTCGTCGCCTTCCGGGACACCGTGGCCGCGGTCGCACAGCGGTCGGCGATCGCCGCCGGCGCCTGCAGCGTGCTGCACATCTGGGCCGACGCCGGGGTTGCCGGCGCGGATTTCGTGGGCATCCCCGGCGCCTCGGGGCTGCTGCCGTCAGAAAAGAAGCCGCAGGTCGGCGGGATCTTCACCGACATGAAGGTGCCCGCACAGCCGGGATTGTCCGCCCGCATCGACATCGACACCCGCTTCATCACCGCGCCCACCCTTACGAAAAAGGTGGCGATGATCGCGGGCGCGCTCGCGGTGCTCGTCGCCATCCTGGCGATGGCGACCCTGGACCGGCGCAGCCGCGGCGACACGCTGATCAACTGGCGCTCGCCGATCGTGTGGCTGTCGCGGTACCGTCCGCGCGCGCACTGGGCGACGTGGTGGCGGGTGGGCGCCGCGACGTGGCTCGCTGACCTCGGGGTCATCGGGACCCTGCTGCTGTGGCATGTCATCGGCGCCACCTCGTCCGACGACGGCTACAACCTGACCATCGCCCGGGTCGCGCCGAAGGCCGGCTACGTCGCCAACTATTACCGGTACTTCGGCACGACGGACGCGCCGTTCGACTGGTATCTCGCGGTGCTGTCCAAACTGGCGTCGGTCAGCACCGCCGGCGTGTGGATGCGGCTGCCGGCCCTGCTGGCCGGGATCACCTGCTGGCTGATCATCGGTCACTGGGTGCTGCGACGGCTGGGCCCCGCGCGGGGCGGCCTGGCCGCCAACCGGGTGGCGGTGTTGACCGCGGGCGTGGTGTTTCTGGCCGCGTGGCTGCCGTTCAACAACGGCCTGCGGCCCGAGCCGCTGATCGCGCTCGGCGTGCTGGTCACCTGGATGCTGGTGGAGCGCGCCATCGCGCTGGGGCGGCTGGCCCCCGCGGCGGTCGCCATCATCGTCGCGATGCTGACCGTGACGCTGGCGCCGCAGGGACTGATCGCCGTCGCCGCGCTGCTCACCGGCGCCCGGGCCATCGCCCGAACGATCCGTCGGCGCCGGGCGACCGACGGCCTGCTGGCGCCACTGCTGGTGCTGGGCGCGTCGCTGTCGCTGATCACCCTGGTGGTGTTCCGCAGCCAAACGCTGGCCACCGTCGCCGAGTCGGCTCGCATCAAATACAAGGTCGGTCCGACGATCGCCTGGTATCAGGACTTCCTGCGCTACTACTTCCTGACCGTGGAATCCAATCCCGACGGATCGATGTCGCGGCGATTCGCGGTCCTGGTGATGCTGCTCTGCCTGTTCGGCGGGCTGGTGGTGCTGCTGCGGCGCGGCGGGGTGCCCGGTCTGGCCAGCGGCCCTGCGTGGCGACTGATCGGCACCACCGCGGTCGGCCTGCTGCTGCTGCATTTCACGCCGACGAAGTGGGCCGTGCAGTTCGGCGCGTTCGCCGGGCTGGCGGGCGCGCTCGGTGCGCTCGCCGCGTTCACCTTCATGCGGATCGGCCTGCACAGCCGGCGCAACCTGACGCTGTACGTCACCGCGCTGCTGTTCGTGCTGGCGTGGGCGACATCGGGCATCAACGGCTGGTTCTACGTCGGCAACTACGGGGTGCCGTGGTTCGACATCCAGCCGGTCATCGCGAGCCATCCGGTGACGTCGATGTTCTTGACGTTGTCGATCTTCACCGGGTTGCTGGCCGCTTGGTACCACTTCCGCATGGACTACGCCGGGCACACCGAGGTCAAGGACAACCGGCGAAACCGCGTGCTGGCCTCCACGCCGCTGCTGGTAGTCGCGACGATCATGGTCGTCGGCGAGGTCGCCTCGCTCGCCAAGGGGGCGGCGGTCCGCTACCCGCTTTACACCACCGGCAAGGCCAACCTGGCCGCGATCACCTCGGGCCTGTCGCCGACCAGCTGCGCCATGGCCGACGACGTCCTGACCGAGCCCGACCCCAATGCCGGTCTGCTGCAACCGGTTCCGGGACAGAGCTTCGGCCCCGACGGCCCGCTCGGGGGCGTCAAGCCGGTCGGCTTCAAGCCCGAGGGTGTGGGCGACGACCTGCAGTCCGACCCGGTGGTGAGCAAGCCCGGGGTGGTGAACTCCGACGCGTCGCCCAACAAACCCAACGTCGCCTACAGCGACTCCGCCGGCACCGCGGGCGGAAAGGGTCCGGTCGGGGTGAACGGGTCGCACGCGGCGCTGCCATTCGGCCTGGACCCGGCCCGCACCCCGGTGATGGGCAGCTACGGCGAGAACACGCTCGCCGCCACCGCCACGTCGTCGTGGTACCAATTGCCGCCGCGCACCGCGGACCGGCCGCTGGTGGTGGTCTCGGCCGCGGGAGCGATCTGGTCCTACAAAGAGGACGGCACCTTTACCTACGGGCAGTCCCTGAAACTGCAGTGGGGCGTCAGCCGTCCCGACGGCACCACCCAGCCGCTCGGTGAGGTGTATCCGATCGACTTCGGTCCGCAGCCGGCGTGGCGCAACCTGCGCTTCCCATTGACGTGGGCTCCGCCGGAGGCCAACGTGGCGCGCATCGTCGCCTACGACCCGAACCTGAGTTCCGAGCAATGGTTCGCGTTCACGCCGCCGCGGGTGCCGGTGCTGGAAACCCTGCAGCAGCTGATCGGGTCGCAGACGCCGGTGCTGATGGACATCGCCACCGCCGCCAACTTCCCGTGCCAGCGGCCTTTCTCGGAACACCTTGGCGTTGCGGAACTTCCGCGCTACCGCATCCTGCCCGAGCGCAAGCAGACGGCGGTGTCGTCGAACCTGTGGCAGTCCAGCGAGGCCGGCGGCCCGTTCCTGTTCCTGCAGGCGATGCTACGCACCTCGACGATCTCCACCTACCTGCGCGGCGACTGGTACCGGGACTGGGGATCGGTCGAGCAGTACTACCCGCTGGTGCCAACGCAGCAGGCGCCGGACGCCGTCGTCGAACAGGGTGTGATCACAGTGCACGGCTGGAGCCGGCAAGGACCGATTAGGGCCCTCCCATGAGCGCGACCACCGTTGCGGGCAACGTACGGGTGACGCGCTGGGTGGCGACGATCGCCGGGCTGGTCGGATTCATCCTGTCGGTCGCGACACCGCTGCTGCCCGTCGTGCAGACCACCGCGACGCTGAACTGGCCGCAAAACGGCCAGCTGAATAACGTTACGGCGCCGTTGATTTCGCTGAACCCGGTCGATGTGACGGCAACCGCGCCGTGCTCGGTGGTGCGCGACCTGCCGCCCGAGGGCGGGGTCGTGCTGAGCACCGCGCCCAAGAAGGGCAAGGACGCCGCGCTCAATGCGTTGTTCGTCGTCGTCAACGGCCAGCGCGTCGACGTCACCGACCGCAACGTGGTGATCGCCAGCGTGTCCCGGGATCAGGCCGCATCGCCGCAATGCCAGCGCATCGAAGTCACGTCCACGCGCGCGGGCACCTTCGCGACCTTTGTCGGGTTGACCGACGCCGCGGGCAAGCCGGCGGGCGGCGGTTTCGCCGATCCGAACCTGCGCCCGCAGATCGTCGGGGTGTTCACCGATCTGAGCGGTCCCGCCCCGCCCGGGCTGCGGCTGTCGGCGACGATCGACACCCGTTTTTCCACCACGCCGACGACGCTCAAGTTGCTTGCGATGGTGCTGGCGATCGTGTCGACGATCGTGGCGCTGATCGCGCTGTGGCGCCTGGACCAGCTGGACGGCCGCCGGATGCAGCGCTGGATCCCGACCCGATGGCGCAAGTTCACGCTCGTGGACGCCGCGGTGATATTCGGGTTCCTGCTGTGGCACATCATCGGCGCGAACTCCTCCGACGACGGCTACATCCTGGGCATGGCCCGGGTCGCCGACCACGCCGGCTACATGTCCAACTACTTCCGTTGGTTCGGCAGCCCGGAGGATCCGTTCGGCTGGTACTACAACCTGCTGGCGTTGATGACCCACGTCAGCGACGGCAGCCTGTGGATGCGGTTGCCGGACCTGATCGCGGGGCTGGTGTGTTGGCTGCTGCTGTCGCGTGAGGTGCTGCCGCGATTGGGGCCTGCGGTGACGTCCAGCACGGCCGCGAACTGGGCGGCGGGCATGGTGCTGCTGACCGCGTGGATGCCGTTCAACAACGGTCTGCGCCCCGAGCCGATCATCGCGCTCGGTTCGCTGCTCACCTGGGTGCTGATCGAGCGGTCGATGTGCGCCTCCCGATTGACGCCGGCGGCGCTGGCGGTGGTGACCGCCGCGTTCACCCTGGGGGTGCAGCCCACCGGGCTGATCGCGGTGGCCGCGCTGGTCGCCGGTGGCCGCCCGATCCTACGCATCCTGGTCCACCGCCATCGGGTGGTCGGCACCTGGCCGCTGGTGGCCCCGATGCTCGCGGCCGGGTTCGTGATCCTGACCGTGGTGTTCGCCGACCAAACCCTGGCAACGGTGTTGGAGGCCACCAGAATTCGCACCGCGATCGGCCCGAGCCAGGCCTGGTACACCGAGAACCTGCGCTACTACTACCTCATCCTGCCGACCGTCGACGGTTCGTTGTCGCGCCGCTTCGGTTTTCTGATCACCGCACTGAGCCTGTTCACGGCGGTGTTCATCATGTTGCGGCGCAAGCGGATTCCCGGTGTCGCCCGCGGGCCGGCGTGGCGGCTGATGGGCGTCATCTTCGCCACCATGTTCTTCCTGATGTTCACCCCGACCAAGTGGGTGCACCACTTCGGGCTGTTCGCCGCGGTGGGCGCGGCGATGGCCGCGCTGACCACCGTGCTGGTGTCACCGTCGGTGTTGCGCTGGTCGCGCAACCGGATGGCCTTCCTGGCCGCCGTGCTGTTCCTGATGGCGTTGTGCTTTGCCACCACCAACGGCTGGTGGTACGTCTCCAGCTACGGCGTGCCGTTCAACAGCATCATGCCGAAGATCGCTGGAATCAGCATCAGCACAATATTTTTCATCCTGTTCGCGGTCGCCGCGCTCTACGCGGTCTGGTTGCACTTCGCGTCCAGGAGCCACGGCGAGGGCCGGCTGGCCCGGGCGTTGACGACCGCGCCGATCCCGATCGCGGCCGGCTTCATGGTGCTGGTGTTCATCGCGTCGATGGTCGCCGGGATCGTGCGTCAATACCCCACTTACTCCAACGGCTGGGACAACCTGCGGGAGTTCGCCGGCGGCTGCGGGCTGGCCGACGATGTGCTCGTCGAGCCGGACAGCAATGCGGGCTTCATGGCGCCCCTGCCGGGCAACTCGGGTTCTTGGGGCCCTTTGGGCCCCTTGGGCGGCGTCAACCCGGTCGGGTTTACGCCCGACGGGGTGCCGGAACACACTGTGGCCGAGGCGATTCGGATGACGCCCAACCAGCCCGGCACGGACTACGACTGGGATGCGCCGACGAAGCTGACCACGCCCGGCGTCAACGGGTCGGTGGTACCGCTGCCCTACGGGCTGGACCCCGCGCGGGTTCCGCTGGCCGGCAGCTACACCACCGGTGCGCAACAGCAGAGCAGGCTGACATCGGCGTGGTACCAGCTGCCCAAGCCGGACGACGGGCATCCGCTGGTCGCGGTGACGGCCGCGGGCAAGATCGCCGGAAACAGTGTCCTGCACGGGCATACCAACGGCCAGACGGTGGTGCTGGAATACGGCATGCCCGGCCCCGGCGGCGACGTCGTTCCCGCCGGCAGGCTGGTGCCGTACGACCTCTACGGCGAGCAGCCGAAGGTGTGGCGCAACCTGCGCTTTGCCCGGTCCCAGATGCCCGCCGGCGCGGTTGCGGTCCGGGTGGTGGCCGAGGACCTGTCGCTGACGCCGGAGGACTGGATCGCGGTGACGCCGCCGCGGGTGCCCGAGCTGCGCTCGCTGCAGGAGTACGTCGGCTCGTCGCAACCGGTGTTGCTCGACTGGGCGGTCGGGCTTGCCTTCCCCTGCCAGCAGCCGATGCTGCACGTCAACGGCGTCACCGAAATCCCGAAATTCCGGATCACCCCGGACTACACGGCCAAGAAGATGGACACCGACACGTGGGAGGACGGCACCAACGGCGGCCTGCTGGGCATCACCGACTTGCTGCTGCGGGCCCACGTGATGTCCACCTATCTGTCCCGTGACTGGGGCCGCGACTGGGGTTCGTTGCGCAAGTTCGACACCATTGCCGACGCGCATCCCGCGCAACTCGACCTGGGCACCGCGACCCGCACGGGATGGTGGTCGCCCGGTGAGATCCGCATCAAGCCCTGATTGACCTTCCGGTAATTGCGGCCGGGGGTTTAATTTCGGCCCGCTCGGGTCAATACTTATTTCCCTTGTGAGCTGGCCAACATATGCGGGAAAAGGTGACCCAATGCACACACTGACTCGTCTGGGCGCATGCGCGGCAACGCTGGGTGTGGTGATCACTCCCGCGGCGACATTTGAAATGGTGAAGGCCGCCGCCGAGAGCGGCACCCGGGTCGGCCTGCTGGCCGATCTCCGCCGGTGCGATTTCAGCCTGGTGGTCAACGGGCCTCCCGTGCAGTTCCCGAGGCTCGGTAGCGGCTCGGTCCTGATAACGAGGGCCGGGTCAACAGCGATCGCCCAGGTGCAGCTGGCGGACCCCGCCCGGCCGGGCACGCATTTCGATGTCGGCCTGATTCAGGAACCCCTGCCGTCGACTGCTACGTGCGGGCCCGGGGATCCCGGCACCGCGTTTACCGGCATGGACACTGACGGAGCCGGCAATGCGACGGTGACGATTCAGGACACCATCCGGCAGGGCACGACTGGAGTCTGGGTGATTATCGAGCGTGGTGACCCGCACTCGCAGAACCCGGCCGAGTACTACACCTCCGAGTACCTAGTACCCGTATAGGCCGACGCAGCGGCCGCGGGGGTGCCATGGCGGCCCAGCGCGGGATGAAACACTGGGGCATATGCTCTCGACGCGCCTGTGCCTCGCATCGCTGGTCGGTGCCGCGGCGGTCGCTTGCGCCGGACCCCATGCAGCCACCCCGCCGCTTGGCCGGCTGAACTATGTGGCGCTGGGCGACTCGATGGCCGCCGCGCCGGGTGTGCCGGACCCGGCGCCCCCCACCGGCTGCCGCAAGTCGACCAACGATTACCCGTCGGTGCTCGCGCGGCGGCTCGGCGCGACCAGGTTCACCGACGTCACCTGCAGCGGCGCGATCACCGAGGACATCACCGATCACGCACAGGAGACGAAGGATGGGATGGTCGGACGCCAGATCGACGCGGTCCGGGCGGCCACCGACCTGATCACCATCACCGTCGGGGCCAATGACGTCGGACTGGCCGCCGACGCAGAAGGGTGCGAGGTCAAATCGCCCAACCCCGCGCCGTGCACCGCGGATTTCGTGTCCGGCGCCGTCGACCGGATTTCGGCGGCGATCGACGGGCACGTCCGCGGGTGGAGCATGCTGATCGACGAGGTTCGGGCGGAGGCGCCGAAGGCGCGGATCGTGTTGGTGGGCTACGGGACCCTGATCCGGCCCGGTGGCTGCTTTCCCGGGCAGCCGGTGCTGCCGCACGACTCCGACTACCTGCAGGCGAAATTCAACGAACTCGACGACCGGCAACGTCAACTGGCCGCCGACAAGGGGATCGAGTACTTCGACACCAGGCCGATGTTCCAGGGCCACGACATCTGCGCCTCGCCCGCCGATCGCTACGTTTCTGGCTACGAGGTGACCGACCCCGCGGTTCCCTTGCACCCCACCGCTTTTGGCGCGACGGCCGTGGGCGACGCGCTGGCCGGGTTCATCGGCCCGGCCGGCGCTCGTAGGTGAGCAGCACCAGGCCGTCGCCGACCGTGCGGACGTCGACGCGGCGCAGGCGTTTCGTGCCACTGATCTCGCCGAACGGGCGCGCGCCGGGGCCGAGCACGAACGGGAAGACCATCACCCGCCACTCGTCGACGAGGTCGTGTTCCACCAGCGCGTGCACCAGCCGGAAGCTTCCGTAGACGACGATGTCCCCGTCGACGTTTCGGCGCAAAGCGTCGACCTCGCGCAGTGGGTCGCCCGCCAGCACCGTCGTGTTGTTCCACTTCGGGTCGTGCAGGGTCGCCGACACCACGTGCTTGGGCAGGCTGTTCAATCGGTCCGCCCACCGGCCGGTGCGCGACGGCCAGCGCGCGGCGAAGAACTCATAGGTTCGCCGGCCCAGCAGCAGGGCCTCGGCGCCGAGCGCCTCGTCGAGCTCGGCCTCGGCCCAGGCGTCGTGGTCGCGTTCGTCGATCCGGCCGAACCAGCCGCCGACCCTGAAACCCTCGTCGCCGGTCGGGTCCTGCCCGACTCCGTCGAGCGAGACGTTCTCGCTGACGATGATCTTTCCCATCCTTGCCCTTCCGTCGGTGTTGTCGGCTACCACTAATGGAGACACCGCCCCGTGCGCCGTCGGGTCGGTGTCTGTACGGATGGAGGTGACGCGAGGTGGTGGTCGGCGATCCGTACCGGGAGCTGATCGAGCCGTACCGCCGGGAACTGCAGGTGCACTGCTACCGGATGCTCGGATCCCTGCAGGACGCCGAGGACGCTCTGCAGGACACGCTGCTGGCGGCGTGGCAGGGACTGGCGGGGTTCGAGGGACGCGCCTCGCTGCGCACCTGGCTCTACCGGATCGCCACGAACCGCTGCCTCAACGCCCGTCGTGCGGCGAGCCGGCGCGCGGCCAAGGAGTGGGACGTGCCCGATGTCGAACCGCCCGAGCCCACCCGTGTGGGTGAAGTCGTCTGGCTAGAGCCCTTTCCCGACGGGCCGGAGGCTCGCTACGAGCAGACCGAATCCATCTCACTGGCTTTCATTGCCGCCCTTCAGGTTCTGCCGCCTCGTCAGGTCGCGGTGCTGGTGCTGCGCGACGTCCTCGGATTCGACACGAACGAGGTGGCCGACATGCTCGACGCCAGTGTCGAATCGGTCAAGAGCGCACTCAAGCGGGCACGTGCCGGGCTTCGAGGCAGGTTGACGACCGCCGGCGAACCGCCACCGGCCCGCGGATCGCCCGCCGAGGAGGCGGTCGTGGCGAAGTTTGTCCGCGCGTGGGAGTCTGCCGACCTCGATGCGCTGGTGGCCCTGTTGACCGACGACGTGTTCATGTCGATGCCGCCGATGCCGTTCGAATACGAGGGTCGCGACGTCGTGGCCCGCTTCTGCGCGGCCCTGTTCGATGCGGGCCGCAGGTTCGAGCTTGTGCCGACGCGCGCCAACGGTCAGCCGGCGTTCGGCGCCTACCTCCGCACGCCCACCGGAATCAGCCACGGGGTAGGCCTGTATGTCCTGGGTCTCGCCGGCGAGCGCATCTGCGCGATGACCCGCTTCGACAACAGCGTGCTCGCGAGGTTCGGGCTGCCGCGTTCGATCGCGCGCGAGGAAACCTAAATCGGGATCAGCCCGTGCTTACGTGCGGTTCGGAACCACAGTTGCTTGTCCCGCAACAGATGCAGCGACCGGCGCAGCAACAGCCTGGTCTGGTGCGGGTCGATGACCGCATCGATGAATCCCCGCTCGGCGGCGGTCCACGGGATCGCCATGTTGAGGTTGTAACCCTCGATGAAGTCCTTCTTGATCTGCTGCGCCTCGGGGATGGTCGGGTCCGGGAACCGCTTCATCAGCAGCTGCGCGGCCCCCTCGGCGCCGATCACCGCGATGCGCGCGGTCGGCCAGGCGAAGTTGAAGTCGGCGGTCAGCTGCCGCGATCCCATCACGGCGTAGGCGCCGCCGTAGGACTTGCGGACGGTGATGGTCACCTTCGGCACGTCGGCCTCGACCACCGAGTACAGGAACCGGCCGCCGCGTTTGATGATGCCGTTCTTCTCCTGTTCGGCGCCCGGCAGGAAGCCGGGGGTGTCCACCACGAAGACCAGCGGGATGTTGAACGCGTCGCAGAATCGGATGAATCGCGCGGCCTTGTCGGAGGCTTCGTTGTCGATCGAACCGGACAGGTGCATGGGCTGGTTGGCGATCACGCCCACCGGACGCCCGTCGACCCGCGCGTACCCGGTGATGATGGCCGGGCCGTGTTGCGCGGCCACTTCCAGGAAGTCGCCGTCGTCGAAGATGCGCAGCAGGATCTCGTGCATGTCGTAGGCCATGTTGTCCGAGTCCGGCACGATCGAGTCGAGCTCCAGATCGGTCGGAGTGGTCTCGGGCTCGAGGCCGGGGTTGATGATCGGCGGCTCGCTGACGGCGCTCGACGGCAGGAACGACAGGAAGTCGCGCACGTACTGGAACGCCTCGGCCTCGGAGTCGACCACCTGGTGGATGTTGCCGTAGCGGGCCTGCGCGTCGGAGCCGCCGAGCTCGTCGAGGGTGACCTCTTCGCCGGTGACTTCCTGGATCACGTCGGGCCCGGTGACGAAGAAGTAGCCCTGGTCGCGCACCGAGACCAGCAGGTCGTCCTGGATCGGCGAATACACCGCTCCCCCAGCGCATTTCCCGAAGATCAGCGAGATCTGCGGTACCAGCCCGGACAGCGCCTCGTGTCGGCGGCCCAGTTCGGCGTACCACGCCAACGAGGTGACCGCGTCCTGAATCCGTGCACCACCCGAGTCCTGGATGCCGATGATCGGGCAACCGACCATCGCGCACCATTCCATCAGCCGCGCGACCTTGCGGCCGAACATCTCCCCGACGGTGCCCTGGAACACGGTCTGGTCGTGGGAGAACACCCCGACCGGCCGGCCGTCGATCAGGGCGTGCCCGGTGACGCACCCGTCGCCGTAGAGCGCGTTCGGGTCGTTCGGCGTTTTGGCCAGCGCCCCGGTCTCCAGGAAGGTGCCCGGATCGACCAGCGCGTGCACGCGGGCGCGGGCGCTGGGGATGCCCTTTTTGTCGCGCTTGGCGACGGCCTTCTCACCGCCGGGCTCTTTGGCCAATTCCAGGCGACGGTGGAGCTCGGCCAGCTTCTCCGCGGTGGTGTGCTGGATGGGAGCTGGCGCCATCTCCGTCACTACTTGCCTACCTCACTTGTCTGACCGGCTTGCGCCTCCACCTTATTCAGCGCGTCGGTGAGGTGGGCACCGACCTTGCCGATGATCGGTTCGTCGATGGCCTGGATGTGCTCGCCGCCGATCGGGACCACTTCCAGGTCCGCCACGTACTCGCCCCAGCCGCCGTCGGGCTGACGGATCGCGTACCGCGGCTCGAATTCGATGACGTCATCGTGGTAGCGATCGGCCATGTAGAGGGTCACGTGGCCGTCGTACGGCTCGATCTCGACGGTCTCGAGCGCCCGGTTGTCCAGATAGGACGTCCGCTGGTGCTCGACGATGCCACCCGGAATCTGCACACCGCTCTGCTGGACGATGTCCAACACGAACTTGACCTGACCCTCGTCGTCGAGTTCCTCGAGCTGCTCGTAGGGGATCTCCGGAATTTCGACGTTGAAGGTGCGTTCGGCGAACTTCGCGTACCGGTCCCAGCGCTTGCGGGTTTCCTCCCGGGTCTGCGGGATCTCCTCGCCGGCGCGCACCGTGTCGATCAATCCGACGAACGCGACGTTGGCGCCCATCCGCTTGAGTCCGATGGCGCAGGCGTACGCCAATGCGCCGCCCAGCGACCAACCGACCAGGACGAACGGCTTGTCCCCGTTGAGTTCCAGGAGTTTGGGCACGTACTGGGCGGCCCTTTCCTGCACGGAACCTTCGACCCGCTCGAACCCGTACATCGGGGTGCCCGCGGGCAGGCGGTTGAGCAGTGGCTCGTAGACCACGGTCGAACCGCCGGCCGGGTGGAACACGAACACCGGTATTTGCGAATCGTCCTGCGGCGCCCTGATGGTGCGGACGAAGCCGTCGATCTGCCCGGCCTCGAAGTAGCCGCGGATCTTTTCGGCCAGCGCCTCGATGGTCTCCGACGTCAACACGTCCTCGGCGGTGATCGGACCCTCGGCGCGCTCCGAAAGCCGCTGCGCCATCTTTGCGGCGGTGTCTTCGTCGAGCTTGGGCAGCGGGTTGAAGATGCCGCCCGCCGACTTGCCCGTGACGATCGCCCAGGTGGCGAACGTGACCCGCTCTGCGGCGTCGCGCGGGGGCACGTCGGAGTTCAGCGCCTTGGCCACCGCCTCCTGGCTGAGCGCTGCCGCCAGGTTCGGCTGCGCGCCGTTGCTCGAGGGCCCCGACGGATCCGTCGGCGGCGGGGGAATCGGCGTGTCCGACGACGGCGGTGCCGGCTGGGTCTCGGGTTCGGCCTGAGGGTCCGGATCCGGCGCGGCGACCGATGCCGGCGTTGCCCCGCTGAGCAGCTGGGCCTGCTCCTTGGCGATCTCCTCGGGCGTCAGCGTCTTTTGGTGCTCGTGTAGCTGCTCGACCTCGTCGCGGTGCTCGATCGCGTACTCGATGAGCTTCTCGACTGCGTAGAGATTGGCGTCCCGCACCGCCGTCAATTGGATTGGGGGAAGGTCGAAGTCGTATTCGACGCGGTTCTTGATCCGCACCGCCATCAGCGAATCCAGGCCGAGCTCGATCAGCGGCACCTCCCAGGGCAGGTCCTCGGGCTCGTAGCCCATGGCCGCCGAGACGATCAGGCCGAGCCGCTCCGCGATGGTCTCACCGGAATCCGGTGACCACCGACCCACGTTGGACGGCAGGTAGCGGTTGGTGAGGCTGTCCGACAGCGTTTCGGCGTCGGACTCCTCGACGGGCGCCGCGGGCGCCTCGGGCGCGGCGACCGTGCTGGGTGCGGCGGCGATCGTCGCTCCGGCGCCCACCGCGGTCGGCAACGCGGCGACACCCGAACCCCCCCGGGACACCAGCGCGTCGTAAACCAGAGTGAACGATTCGTCGATGCGGGCATGCACCTGGACCGAGGCCCCGCCCGGGTGCCGGGTCATCGTTGTCACCAGCCGCGCACCCGCGCCGGGCACCGCGCGCTGCTCGGACGCCACCAACTGCGCATCCGGAAGCACTTGTGTCGCAGCGGATTTCACCAGCGCGGCCAGGTCCGTATCGCCGTTGCGCGGCGCGTATTCCCAGACGTGCCGGCCGTCCGGCAACGCGACATGGGTTCCCGGCATGATCACCGAGCCGTCGCCGGAGAAGTGCACGTCCAGCCAGTGCTCTTTGCGCTTGAACCTCGTCGGCGGGATGTTCGCGTAATCCTCGGGACCCTGCGCCCGGCTGAACAGGGTGCGGATGTCCAAGTCGTGGCCGTGGACATAGAGCTGGGCCATGGCCGAGATCATCGACTCGACATCGTCCTGCTTTTTGGCCAGCGTCGGAATCAGTTGGGCGTCATGAAGACCCGCGGCAGCGGTGGTGAGGCCGATCTGCATCAGCGCCACCGGGTTGGGTGCGAGCTCCAGGAACGTGGTGTGGCCGGCGTCGACGGCGTTGCGGATGCCGTGGGTGAAGTAGACGGAGTGCCGCATGCCCTTGACCCAGTAGGCGACGTCGTGGATCGGCTCGCCGCCGGGCTTGATGTAGTTGCCCTCGTGCACAGTCGAGAAGATCCCGACGGTTGGGCTCATGGGCGCGATGCCCTGCAGCTCCGCGGAGAACTCGCCGAGCAGCGGGTCCATTTGCGAGGTGTGGCCGGCGCCCTTGGTCTGCAGCTTGCGGGCGAAGCGGCCCTCCGCCTCGGCCCGGGCGACGATCGCGTCGATCTGCTCGGGCGGCCCGCCGATCACGGTCTGGCTGGGTGCGGCGTAGACGCACACCTCCAGGCCGGGAAAATCGCCGAACACGGTCTTCAACTCGTCGGCGGAGTACTCGACGAGGGCCATCAGCCGGATGTATTCGCCGAACAGCATCGCCTCGCCCTCGCCCATCAGGTGCGAGCGTGAGCAGATGACGCGGGTCGCGTCGGCCAATGACAGTCCGCCGGAGAAGTAGGCCGATGCGGGCTCACCGAGCGACTGGCCAACCACCGCAGCGGGTTTGGCGCCATGGTGCTTGAGCAGCTCACCCAGTGCGATCTGGATCGCGAAGATGACGACGTTGGAAGTCTCGATGCCGTATTCGTGCGAGTCGTCGAGGATCAGCTCGAGCACCGAGTAACCCCGCTCGTCCTGGATCAGCGCGTCGACCTTCTCGATCCATTCGGCAAAGACCTCGTTGCGCAGGTACAGGCTCTTGCCCATCTTGCGGTGCTGCGCACCGAAACCGGCCATCGCCCACACCGGGCCGCTGGTTACCGGGCCGTCGGTGCTGAACACGTTCGGCTTCTGTTTGCCCTCGGCGATCGCCCGCAGGCCCTTGATCGCCTCTTCGTGGTCGTGGGCCAGCACCACGGCGCGGGAGCGGCCGTGGTTGCGACGCGACAGCGCCCGGCCGATCGACTCCAGCGACGACGCCTGCCCTTCCGGGCTTTCCATCCAGTCGGCGAGCTCGGCGGCGGCGGCCCTCTTGCGCGACGTCAGAAACGCGGACACCGCGAGCGGGATCAGCGGCTTGGTCGGCTCCGACTCCTCTTGTGCGGCAAGCTCTTCCAGCGCGATCTCTTTGAGGCGCAGCGCCTCGTCGGTGACCCCGGGAAGCTCGTATTCTTCCTCTTGCGTCTCCGACGCGTCGGGAATGATGTTGCCGAAATCGTCGAACCGCAGCGAGTGGCTTTCCAGCGTGGGGGCTTCGGCCGTCTCGGTTTCGGGGCCCGACTCGACCTCGGGCGCGGGTTCGGGCTCCCGCTCGATGACGTCGCGGGGCAGCACCTCGCGCACCACCAGGTGCGCGTTGGCCCCGCCGAAGCCGAAGCTGGACACCCCGGCCAGGGCGTAACCGCCGTAGCGCGGCCAATCGGCCGGGGAGTCGA
>NZ_MBET01000012.1:0-987 GCF_001954215.1 Mycobacterium sp. IS-2888 | reverse complement strand
CACCGCCACCGGCGCGGCGTCGCCGAGCATGAACTCGATACGCTCCCGCGGATGTTCAGGGTCGATGGGCAGATACGCCGCCCCGGTTTTGAGCACCGCGGTGATCGCGGCGATCGCGTGTGGAGAGCGCGCCAGCAACACCCCCACCACACACCCAGCACCCACGCCCCGGCCAACCAACAAATGCGCCAACCGATTAGCCGCCTCATCGAGTTGGCGGTAAGTCCAGGACTGCTCACCACAACTGAGCGCCACCGCCTCCGGAGTGGCGGCCACCTGCGCGGCGAACAACTCCGGAACCGACACCGGCGCTGTGGCATCCGCGCTGAGCACCGCCCGGTGACCGATCTCATCGAAGCGGGCATGTTCGGACTGGTCGAGCACATCCACCGACGACACGCGCCGCCCCGCATCGGCGGTCATCGCCATCAACACCCGCTCCAACCGCTCGATGAGCACCTGGATGCTTTCCGGGTCGAATACGTCGGTGCGAAATTCCACCGCCCCACCGATTCCGGCGGGCTCACCAGCCTCGGTGAAACGCTCCCCCAACGAAAACGCCAGATCCATACGCGCGCTATGGGTATCCAACGGAATCGGGCTGACCTCAACACCGTCTAGCACCAAACCCGCCGCCGGATCCTCATGACCGGCGAAGTTCTGCCAGGCCAACATCACCTGAATCAGCGGGTGATGGCGCAGCGACCGAGCCGGATTGAGCCGCTCCACCAACACCTCAAACGGCACGTGCTGATGTTCGAACGCCTCCAAACTGCGTGCCCGAACCTGCGCCAACAGTTCAGCGAAGGTGGGATCACCGCCCACATCCACCCGCAGCACCAAGGTGTTGACAAAAAAGCCCACCAACTCATCGAGCGCCGGATCACCCCGACCGGCCACCGCGAAGCCCACGGCCACATCAGAACTGGCGCCGATCTTCGACAACAACACCGCCAACCCGGCCTGCACCACCATGAAACTTGTCGC
>NZ_MBET01000011.1:0-50340 GCF_001954215.1 Mycobacterium sp. IS-2888 | reverse complement strand
GGGCCCCCAACGCACACCCCAACCTGGGGGCCGGGGGTGTGTTCGGCCTACCCGGGGGGGGCGCGGGGGGGGGAACCCCGCCCCCCCCGCTCCGGGTTTGCGCCGCCAAGACTTATGATGCAGCCGTGTCGATTCCGGCCGAGTTGGAGCGCGCACGCCAGCTGGCGTTCGCCGCCGACGAGGGCGCGGCGCGGGATCTGCTGCTGTCGTTGATGCCCCGCATCGCGCAAGAGGATCGCGACGATCTGGCGCTCGAGGCGTTCGCGCAGCTCGGCGAGATCTACCTGGCGCGCGGAGCGAATGATGGCGTCCGCGAGTCGATTCGGCGCATCCGCGACTGTCTGGCCGCCTATGCCGCCCAAGCGGGCGCACCCGCCGCCGAGGTGGCCCACATGATCCGTCAGTACTCGCGGCGAGCCCAATTCCTGCAGACGGGCCTGACCGCGGCGCTCGGCGATCACGAAGGCGCCGCGAAGGAGTTGGCGGCGTTGGACGACTCGAACACCGATTTCACCGACCTCGCCGACGAACACGCCTACCTGCTCACCTATGCGCAACTGCTGTGCGCGACCGCGCTCTGCGACGACGACCTGCACGTCGAATCGCTTCCGCTGTGGCAGCACGTGCTCGGCGCCATCGCCGATCCGGATCACCTGGGCGGCGACAGCGAGGCCGGGGACCATCTCCGGATCGATGCGGCTACCGGATACGGCAGGTTCTGCGTGGAAACCGGGCGGTTGTCCGAGGCGCAGCCGTGGCTGCGTCGAGCGGGAGCCCGCGCGCAGGCGCGTGGATGGGAATTGGCCACGGCCAGAACGCAATTGGAGCGTGCCGCGGCATGCTGGTCGGCGGCCGACCACGCCACGACCGAACAGCTGGTCTCGGAGGCCCAGCCCGTCCTCGCGCGATATGCCCGAGCGCACGACGAGGCGCGGTGCTGGCTGTACCTGGGACTCACCCGGCTGGCCTCCGGCGCATTGGAAGCGGCCGACCAGTGCTGGGAACACGCCGAGAGCCGGTGGCGTGAACTGGGCAAGCCACTGTATCTGCACCGTATTCTGTTGCAGCGCAGCTGGATAGCGATCTTCTGGGGCCGCTTCCCGGACGCGGTCGAGCTGATCGCCCAGGCTCGCGAGCTGCTCGACTCGTCGCCGCGCAGCAGTTGGCTGCAGTACGCCCAGCTCGACAACCACCTCGGAACCGTTTGGCGCGCTGACGCATTGACGGACCTGGGCTTCGACAGCTCGGGGGACCCCGACGAGACGCTGCAGGAAACCGAGGCGCGGCAGGCCGAAGGACTCGGCATCCTCCACGGCGAAGTGGGCACGCCAGAGTACTGGCGTGGTATGACCAAGCTCGAACAGGCCGCGGAGCTCAAGGTGCCGGCCGCGTTGGCGGTCGACTCGGTGCGGTACTCGATCGCCGACGCCGACGCGAGATCACGCTGGGCCGCCAACGTCTCGGCGCCGATCTTGGCCAGTGCGTTCGCCGTTGCCTGGGAATGGGAGAACACCGAGTTGATCAGCGAGCTGGTCGAATACCACAGCGCGCGAGGGACTTTCAATGCCGAACCGCAGGCGGCCAAAGTCGGCGAATGGGCGTCCGCGGCCGCCCCTTCCCTGCTGATCGACGCCGATGAAGCGCTGGCAGCCGCCGGCCCGCCGGCGCGCGGCGGCGCTTCGCTGACGCGGCTGGGCCCGCTGCCGCCGCTACAGATGCAGCCGGACGCCGCCCCGATCCTGAGTCACTACCGTGCGCTGGCGCTGCAGCGATACGGCCGTGCGGTCACCGCCGACGAACCCGCCTGGTCCACCTGGCCATGAGTGAGACAGACCGGCCGACTCTGGTCCTGCGCTTCGCGGATCTCGGGATCGTCACGTACGCCAGTTTGCGTATCGTCGGGCAGCCGTCCCGAACCGTCAATTGGGTGGTGGAGGAACCGATCCTGCTGGCGGCGCTGCAGGAGCTGGCCGACGCGTTGCCGGAGCCGCGCGACGGTCAAAGCCGTCGAGACGCCATCGAGCGGGCGCTGACCAGCGGCCCGTTCGCGACCCCGCCGGCCGAGCTGACGCTCGCCTACATCCTGGGCGTGCTGCTCATTGCCGAACCCGGGTGGCGGCTGTTGACGGAATGCGTGGCAAGCCCGCGGCCCGTGCTGTTCGTCTCGCCCACCGCGCGCCTGGCTCGCGTCCCGTGGGGCCTGCTGGCGTTGCCGAAGTCGGGGCCGAGCAAGGAAGAACTCGTCCGCGCCCGCCAGGACGCCATCACCGCCAGCGGCAGGGTTGCCGCCCGAATCCCTTGGCAGCTGGCCGATATCGGCGAGCACACCGATGGGTACCGGCTGATGGAGATGGTCGACGTGCTGATGGCGGTGCCGCAGAACATCGTGCACTCGCCGCGGTCACCGGCCGCGTGGGACGCCCGCCGAGATGGGCCGCCGATGCTGGTTCTCGACCCCCGGGTGCCCGGTCAGCGCCCGGACTCCGCGCTCGGGTCGGTGCTTGGCAGGCCGTCCGCCGACATGGCGTTGGCGCGGCACTACACCGGGCTGATGGAACGCCGCGCGGTGCTGCCGACGGTCGACGCGGCGGTGGAACTGTTCCGCCGCCAGGACGCCGACCGCCGCTGGCTCGCCGAACTGTTGGCGCAGACCCCGAGCAGGCTGATGTACGTCGGCCACGCGAGTTCACCGGATGGCCATGCCGCCCAGGCCGATCGGGCCGCCCTGCACCTGGCCTGCACCGCGGGCATTCCCGGGGACGCCGACGCCGTCGGCGACCACCGCCCGCTGACCGCGTCGGATCTGATGGCGTTGCGGCTGCCGATGCCACCCCGGGTGGCGCTCCTGGCCTGCGCATCCGGCGGTGACTATCAGTTCGACGAGGCGACGGGCCTGGTGGCCGCCGTAATCCTGGGTGGCGCACAGTTGGTGACCGCCACGCTGTGGTCGCTGCCGACCACACCGGCCTACCGGCGGTTCGCGGGCGATGATCGGGCCGATCCGATGTCCGACGCGGTGATCGCCGTCGACGACGCGCACGAGGCTGTCGACGCGGGGTGCGCGGTGAATCGGTGGCAGCGTGAGCAGATGCGGCGCTGGCGCGACGGCGACGCCACGGCCAGCCCGCTCTACTGGGCCGCGCTCGTCAGTTTCGCCGTCGACGGCGCTCGCTGACAGTGGACGGCCAAGACGTCGTCGGGCAGCGAAAGGTCTTCGCGGGCAGCGGGATCGAACGCCACCAGCACGACGAGGCCCGGGCGCAGTATCGAGGCGTCCGAGCCGTCACTGCATGCCAATTTGCCGACGAACGTCTCCCCGGACACCGCCACCACCTCGACGAAAACCTGGGGCCCGACCGCGCGCACGGTGCCGACCCCGACGGTGCGTTCATGGGACTTTCGCTGCCGGGCGACGACGAGCCCGCGAAAAGCGGTGTACAGCAGCATTGTCAGCGTCTTCATGTGACCAGGTTGGCGGTACGGACCGGCTACCGAACCCAACTTTTTCGCTGCCGCTATCTTCGGAAAGCCCCTATCCTGTCCTGATGAGTGCGGATTCGCAGGTGGCGACTGCCACCGCGGTCGGCCACCCGCGCAGGTCGGTGATCGACCGGGCGTGGCGCGCGATCGGTCCCGGCGTGGAGGTGCTCAGCAGCGACGACGGCGGCCCGTTGAGCCGCACCGTCAAACGCATCGTGGACCCGTTGGTGCTGCGGCTCCGGTCCAACCCCCAGTATTCGAATCCCGTCGTCGATCCCGAGACGGCCGCCGCCATGCACCAGCTGATCGTCGGAAGCGCTGCCCAATTGCGTTCCGCCGCGGCATGGTTCGACGCTCTCAAACTCGAGCGCCGCCGGCAGCGGATCCGCACGGGAAACGCCCAGGAGCTGTACTTCCCGGTATGCTTCGAGCTCGCGGTGACGAAAGGCCCACCCGCACCGGAGGATCAGGAGACGGTGGCCGCGATACTCAGCGAAATCCACCTCGGCCGGGACCGCACCGCGATCGAGGTGTTGCGCCAATACGTGGCAAGCCCGGACGTCGTCGCCACGCTCACCGGACAGCTCGATCGCAGCTGGGGCGACGTGCGGGCCTCGGCCGCGGTCCCGTCGACCGCCGGTCGGTTCCGGGACGAGCTCGGCACCGCGCTCGGCCGTGCGGCCGGCCACAGCGCCGCGGCCGCGCGTCAACGCGCGTGGTCGACCGTGATCGCCGACCCGACGCCGTACAACCTGGGCGCCCTGGCCCGAGCCGAAACGGCCGAGCTACCGTGGTCGATCGTCAAGCTTGGCTTGAGTTCGGTTGCACCGCAACGGAAGCCGCAGATATCCGCCGGCTCCGACAGCGATCGCCCGCTGGACCGCAGCGTGGTGGACCGGGTGCGCGCCACGTTGCGGCGCGCCCTGGACCGCGACGCGTTGCCCGACATCCCGCTGCTCTGCGAAGAGGAGGTCGACCGCGCCAGCGCGCCATGGGGGTTGCTGTCGGAGGACAAACAGGCCACGTTGTTGGCCGGCATCGAGGTCGCGGTCGAGCTGGCGCCGCTGGATCCCACCGTCATGAGCCACTACGGGCTGGCCGCGCAGATCCAGGCGCGGCTGCGCAAGGAGGCATACGTCTTGCACGCCAGGCGCTATCTCGCCGAGGGCGGCGCGATCCATCCGCGGCAACGGCAGGTCGTCGACGATCTCGCCGACTACGCGCAGCCGTACCTGAGCCGGCTCTGGGCCCGCCTGCACGGGCGCGATGTCTGGCAGGAACCCTGCGACGACATCGACGAGGTGCGGTCCCTGCTGGAGGGGGTCGCGCGGTCGGTGAGCCTGGATCACCGGCAACGAATCAAGGCGATGCTGGAATTGCAGGTGGCCGGATGAGATTGGTTGCCGATTCCGGTCTTTGGGGAACCGGCCCCGCCACCGCACAGACGCCGCTGACCGCGGTGCTGGAAGTCAGTGGCGCCGTGCTGTCCTGGACGGTCGACGATCCCACCGGCGCCGCCCAGATCACCTTCACCGATCTGGCGCGCGCCGACTGGCTTTGGCGCGTCCTCGGCGAATCCGGACACGTCGCGCTGGCATCCGCCTTAGGCGCCGAAGGCGCCACCGACCAAGCACACAGCGTCGAGCTGACCGGTGTCGACATCGTGCCCGGATCGGTCGACCCCCTGCGGCGGCTGGCCCTCGGCCACTGGCTGCGGCGCTGGTGGCCCGCCAGCCGCCGGGACGGCATCGCCGGGCTGGACCGCGCCCTCCTCGACGTCGAGGTCGCCCTGCTCACCGTCGGGGCGCAGGGCTTCTTCACCGATGACACCCTGGACTCGGACGTCACGCAGCTGCTGGCGCCGCACGCCGCGGCCCTGCTCATGCACGCCCGAAGTGACGATCCGCGGGTGCTCGACCTGGTTCGGGCCGGTGCCGGGGTAGCCGACGAAGCCGGCGTCGACGGCATCGGGTGGCCGGAATTGCATGCCGCCCTTGATGATTCGAGCGCCCTACCCTCGATGCCCGGCAGACATCAGGACGACTATGCGCTGGCCGCCGCTGGGGACGCGGGCACGCGGGGCGCCACGGCGGTCGCCGGCGGCGTCGCGTCGATCAACTGGAGCGCGGTTCCGCCCGCGATATTCGACGCGGCCGAGGACACCGTCGAGTGGAGCGTCGAGGCGGCCGGCGCAGCGCCGATCGCCGTCGTGCGCGCGGCCGTCATCGGGCCGGACCCGGCCATCGGCATAGAGGTGCGACTGCGGTCGGGGGCCATCGGTGGCGCCGGTGTCCTGGACGCCGCCGGCCGGGCCACCCTTCCGTTGGTCAACGACCGGCAGCCCATGACGGAATCGGCGGCCTGGGATCACGACTGGACGGCGACCTCGGTGACCGTCGGCGCCGACGCCTCGGCGGAGACGCGCGAAACGCGGGAGCGGGTGCGTCGCTGGGCGCGCACGCGGCTGGACCGCCCCGGCGACGACGCCTTCCTGGCCGAGATCCTCGCCGCCGAATCCGCCTACTAAGGCCTACTAAGATTCGGGTCGATTCCCTATGCTGAGCGAGTGCCAAACACCTATCGCGTCGTTCAGTGGAACACCGGAAACGTCGGCAAGAGCTCGCTGAAATCCATCGCCGATAACCCCACCCTTGAACTGGTGGGGTGTTATGCCTGGTCAAAGGACAAGGTCGGCCGCGACGCCGGCGAATTGGTCGGCATTCCGCCACTCGGGATCGCGGCGACCAACGATGTCGACGCGCTGCTCGCCCTGAAACCGGACTGCGTGGTCTACAACCCGATGTGGTTCGACGTCGCCGAGCTGGTCCGCATCCTGTCGGTCGGCGTGAACGTCGTCACGACGGCGTCCTTCATCACCGGGCGCAACCTCGGCGACGGCCGCGACCGGCTGGTGGAGGCCTGCGAGAAGGGCGGTTCGACGCTCTTCGGGTCGGGCGTCAGTCCGGGCTTCGCCGAACTGTTGGCCATCGTGTCGGCGATGGTGTGCAACCGGATCGACAAGGTCACCGTCAACGAGGCCGCCGACACGACGTTCTACGACTCGCCCGACACCGAGAAGCCGGTGGGCTTCGGCCAGCCGATCGACCATCCCGAGCTGCAGCAGATGGCCGCCAAGGGGACGGCGATTTTCGGCGAGGCGGTCCAGCTGGTAGGCGACGCGCTCGGCGTCGAGCTCGACGAGGTCCGCTGCGTGGCCGAATTCGCCCAGACCACAGCGGATCTCGAAATGGCGTCCTGGACCATCGAAGCGGGATGCGTGGCGGGCGTCTACATCAGCTGGCAGGGAATCGTCGACGGCAAGACGGTGATCGACCTCAATGTCCGGTGGCGCAAGGGCCAGACGCTCGAACCCGACTGGAAGATCGAACAGGACGGCTGGGTCGTACAGATCGACGGTCAGCCCACCGTCACCACCAAGGTCGGTTTCCTGCCGCCGCCGTATTTCCAGGCGGAGACGATCGCCGACTTCATGGACCTCGGGCACATCATGACGGCGGTGCCCGCGATCAACGCGATCCCCGCCGTCGTCGCCGCGGCACCGGGCATCGTCACCTACGCCGATCTTCCGCTGACGCTCCCGCGCGGCTTCGTCAAGACCTAGCGCCGAAAAGCTACGCGCTCCCCGACGCGGCCGCATCCGCTCGTCGCCGGGTGGGTTTGGTGTAGGTCGCGCCCAGCTGCGGCACCTCGAGCGGACCCTGATGGCGGGCTGCCTCGATCGCGCTGCGCAGCGGACGCGCCAGCCCCGCGAACGATCCCATGTCGAACAGCCGTTGCGTCAGCAGCCGGTTGTGGACGTATGCGAACGCGCTGCCGGTCTCCGGATCGGCCCATCCCAGCGTTCCGCCCAGCCCGACGTGACCAAAACCCTTGAGCAGTCCGGGAACCGGTGATTCGTGGTAGCCGAGGTGAAAAGGCATGGGCACCACCATGTTCGCGTCCGGCCACTTGAACCGCGACTGACCCGCCAGGCCGCGCGCCAACTCCTTGGACAGGTACCGTTTGCCGTCGATGCGGCCGTCGTTGGCGAGCACCGCGAACATCTTGGCCAGGCCGCGCCCGGTCACCACGCCGTTGGCCGCGGGCACCTCGCCGTCCAGGAACGCGGTGTCGCCTTTGACCAGCGATATGACCCCGGGGAAATACATCGCGCCGAGGGCCCCGGAGAGCGGCAGACCGGCCACCCGCGGTGCGACGAACTTGAGCACCGGCATGCGCCACTTGCCCTGCGGCATCAAAATCTGCGCCGCCCTGGTGGGCGAAGCGGCAGGCGGACGGCCGAGGTGCACGCCGTCGGTGTTGAGCGGGCGCGCGATCTCCTGGCGGATCAACTCCCGCATGCCTTTGCCGGTGACCGCGCGGGCCAGACCGGACAACAGCCAGCCATAGGTCAGCGCGTGATACGCCTGCACGCCCCGCAGGTGATCGAGGGGCGCCTCGGCCAGGCGCTGCTCCATGAGGAGGTGGTCCATCAACTCCGTCTTGGTGACGCCCCTCAGATGCGACAACCCGGATCGATGCCGCAAGACATCGCGAACCGTGATCTCGGCTTTCCCGTTCGCCGCGAACTCGGGCCAATATTCGGCGACGGGCTCGTCATACGACAACAGGCCACGATCGGCTAACCGGTGAATCACCGTCGAGGCAACACCCTTGGTCGCCGAGAACACCATCGCGCCGGTGTCCGCGGTCCACGGCTCGGTGCCCGCCCGGTCCGACCACCCCGTCCAGACGTCGACGACGGGCCGGCCGTCGATGTAGACACAGAGGGCTCCCCCACCCAACCGCCGCCCGGGAAAGCGCTGAGCGAACGACTTGACGACGTTCGCGAAATGCGGATCGGCGGCGCCGCACACATGGGGCGGCAGGCCGTCGTCGGTGACCAGCAGAGTCGACATTGAGAATGAAGCTAGCAGTGGGGTTCGTCAGGGGGTTCGCGCACGTCGGCGCCCGGGGCCACATCGGGCGGCGCTTCCCTCAAAAACTTCCTCAGCCGAAGAAGCTGATTGACGACCATGCTGATACCCAGCAGCATCAGCGTCGCCACTATTGCCACCACGATTGCGGTGCTCACAAACTCCATGGTGACAGCGGTTGGCATGTCTGGCCGGGGCATCGCCGTACGGGTTTCAACTTCGCGTGCTGCGGGGTAGCCGAAACAAATGAGCACCACAGACAAAATCAAGAACAAGATCGATGACGTGGGCGGCCGGGCCAAGGAAGCCATCGGCCGGGCCACGGGCGATGACGAGACCCGGGCCGAAGGCCGGGCGGATCAGGCCAAGTCCAGCCTGAAGGATGCCGGCGAGAAGGTGAAGGACGCTTTCCGAAAATAGCCACCCCATAGACCAGCAGGTTTACTCGAGAAAGTGGGTAAGCCTGCTGGTCGCCTTGTCACGGGGGCATTGGGTGCGCGGCGCGGTTGAAAATTGAGCCTTCTGGCAATCCCTACCGCAATTAGCGTCGAATACCAAGGGGCTCGGATGATGCGAGGCGGTAGGGCGAAGATGGACGTCTTGGTGTTGATCAACAAACGCGTGCGCCCGATCATGACGGTCGCCGGTGCGGGTGTAGTGCTGGTCGCGTCCGCACTGCTGTGCCCGCCCGCCCCCTCGGCGTCGGCCGACCCGTGTCCCGACGTCGAGGTCGTGTTCGCGCGCGGCACCGGCGAGCCACCCGGCGTCGGCAACATCGGGCAGCAATTCGTCGACGCTCTGCGCGGGCGCGTCGGCGCGAGGTCATTCGGGGTGTATCCGGTCAACTACGAGGCCAGCACCGATTTCAGCAATCCTAATTTCCCGTTGACCGTGATCGACGGGATTCGCGACGCCGGCTCTCACATCCAATCCATGGCGGCGAACTGCCCCAAGACCCGCGAGGTCCTCGGCGGATACTCGCAGGGCGCGGCCGTGGCCGGCTACACCACCTCGGCCGCCGTACCGCCGGGGGTGCCCGCTGATTTGGTGCCGAAGCCGATGTCGCCGGACATCGCGAACCACGTGGCCGCGGTGACACTGTTCGGGAAGCCTTCCGACCAATGGCTGGCGCAGTATGGCGCGCCGCCGATCGCCATCGGCCCGCTGTACAAGCCCAAGACCGTCGAATTGTGCGCGCAGGGCGACCCCATTTGCGGTACCGGCAACGACAACGCCGCGCACGTCATGTACGGGGTGAACGGCATGACGGACCAAGCCGCGGACTTCGCCGCCGGTCATCTGTAACACCCCTGGCGCCTGGGGGCGGGCGGTCGTTGCGAGAATCGCACGATGCACGTTCTGATCACGGGCGGGACCGGATTCGTGGGCGGCTGGACCGCCAAGCTGATCTCTGACGCCGGACATTCCATCCGGTTCCTGGTGCGAAATCCCGATCGGCTGCAGACCTCGGTCGCCAAGCTGGGCGTCGACGTGTCGGACTTCGCCGTCGGGGACATCACGGATCGCGTCTCGGTGCGCGACGCGTTGCGCGGCTGCGACGCCGTCGTGCACAGCGCCGCCCTGGTGGCAACCGACCCGCGTCAGACCAACGAGATGCTGACCACGAACATGCAGGGAGCCCAGAACGTCCTGGGTCAGTCCGTCGAGCTCGGCCTGGATCCGATCGTCCACGTGTCGAGCTTCACCGCGCTGTTTCATCCCGGCCTCGAGACGTTGACGGCAGACCTGCCGGTGGTCGGCGGGGCGGACGGATACGGGACGTCCAAGGCGCAAGTCGAGATCTATGCGCGCGGCCTGCAGGACGCGGGTGCCCCGGTGAACATCACCTATCCCGGCATGGTTCTCGGTCCGCCGGTGGGTGACCAATTCGGCGAGGCGGGCGAGGGCGTCAAGGCGGCGTTGCAGATGCATGCGATCCCGGGGCGAAGCGCGGCATGGCTGGTCGTCGACGTTCGCGATCTCGCGGCGTTGCACGCGGCGCTTTTGGAGCCGGGCCGCGGGCCTCGCCGTTACACCGCGGGCGGTCATCGGGTTCCGGCGGCCGAGTTGGCGACCATGCTCGGCCAAATCGCCGGCACGCCAATGGTTGCCGTCCCGATTCCCGACACCGCGCTGCGGGTAGCGGGTGCGGTGCTGGATCGGGCGGGCCGGTATCTGCCCTTCGACACCCCGTTCACCTCGGCAGGGATGCAGTACTACACGCAGATGCCGGCCTCCGACGATTCGCCGAGCGAGCGCGAACTCGGCATCACCTACCGCGATCCAACCGAAACCGTCGCCGACACCTTCGAAGCGCTGCGCAGCGCCGCCGGCTAGGCACGTCAGGTGTTGCGACCACCGTTGACGCCGAGGATCTGCCCGGTGATGTAACCGGCTTCCTCGGAGACGAAGAACGCGCACGCCGCGGCGATGTCCTCGGGCTTGCCCACCCGGCGCACCGGCGTGCGATTGATGTGATCCTCCACGGTGCCGCCGAGCAGGTGCCGGCTCTCGGCGCTGCGCAGCATCGGTGTGTCGATGAATCCCGGCGGCACGGCGTTGACGGTGATTCCGCTCGGTCCGTATTCCAGCGCCAGCGATTTGGTAAGCCCGTTCACCGCGGACTTCGCCGCCACATAGTGGGCCATGAACGGCTGTCCGGAGTGCGTGCTGGACGACGAGATGTTGACGATGCGTCCCCAGCCGGCCTCGACCATGTCGGGCAGCACGGCCTGGATGGTGTGGAAGACACCGTTGAGGTTGACGTCGATCACCCTCGACCATTCCTGAAAAGACATGGTCAAGAATTTCTTGAAGCCCTCCACCCCGGCGGCGTTGACCAGCACCAGGATTGGGCCGAGCTCGTCGCGGATCGCCGATACCGCCGCATCGACCTGCGTGCGGTCGGTGACGTCGGCGACGTGTCCGGTCCCGTCGTCGGTGGGCGACAGATCGATGACGGCCACCCGAAATCCGTCGCGGCGCAACCGTTCCGCGACGGCACGGCCAATCCCCGACGCACCGCCGGTCACGACCGCTGTCTTCTGGCTCAAGTCCCCACCTTCCACGAAAGCTGAGCGATCGCTCAGGCCAGTTGGCCTCATCTGCCTATCACCCACGCGCACCACGGTCAAGTACGATTTGGGCAATCGCTCAACGAAGGTAGGTGAATGACCGCATCACGACGCCCCAAGACGCGGGACTCCACCACTCGCGACATGCTGATCGACGCGACGAGTCGGATCATGGTCGACGAGGGCTACGCCGCGGCCACCTCGCGGCGGGTCGCGGCGGAAGCCGGCGTGAAACCGGCGTTGGTGCACTACTACTTCCCAACGATGGACGAGCTATACCTGGACGTGTTCCGCCGCGGCGCCGCCGCGTACCTCGAGCGGCAAAAGAAGGCGCTGGCCTCTGACCGTCCCCTACACGCATTGTGGGACACCCTGATCGGGCCCAAGGACACCCGGCTGCTGCTGGAATTCATGGGCCTGGCCAACCACCGCAAGGAGATCCGGGCCGAGATCGCGGCGTGGCAGGAGCGGTGGCGTGAAATGCAGATCACCGCACTGAACTTCGTTGTCCGCGAACATGGGCTTGACACAAGGGAATTCCCGCCGGCGGGCATCGCCGTCGTCATTGCGTCGATCGGCCGCATGCTCATCTTGGAGCAGGCGCTCGGCACCTCGGGGGGCCACGACGAGGCCGTCGCGCTTGTCAACCGCCTGCTGGACCGGTACGAGATGCCGACACCGAAGCCGCGTCGCGGCTGACCTCAGGGCAGCACCACCCGCAGCCGCTCCCAGCCGCGAACCGTGGACGTCGGCGCCAATTTCGCTGTGTCGTAGTCGATGTCCCATTCGGGCCAGCGGTTGAGCATCTCGTCGAGCGCGACTCGCCCCTCCAGCCGGGCCAGGTTGGCGCCCAGGCAGTAGTGCACTCCCTTGCCGAAGGTAATGTGCGAGATGTTGTCGCGGTGGATGTTGAACGTGTCCGGATCGGTGTAGCGGCGGGGATCGCGATTGGCGGCACCGAAGAGCAGCAGCATGGCGCTCCCGGCCGGAACGGTGGTGCCGTATATTTCGAAATCCCTTGCCATCCAACGCGCTACGTGGGGGCCGGTGGGTTCGAACCGCAGCGTCTCGTCGACGGTGCGGTTCAGCAGCGACCGATCCTCGTAGATCTCCCGACGTTGGTCGGGATGCTCGGCGAGCACCTTGGCCAGCCAGCCGATCAGCCGGCCCGTCGTCTCGTTACCCGCGCCCGCGACCACCTGCGTGTAGTGCAGGACCTCCTTGCGGGTGAGCTTGCGGTGCACGCCCTGGTCGTCGTCGAACTCGACGTTGAGCAGCTGCGTCATCAGGTCGTCGGACGGGTTCTTCGATCGCCACTCGACGTAGTCGGCGTAGATCCGGCCGTCGGCGATCGAGTCGGCGTCGGCGACCTTGAGCGGGGCGCCCGGCTTGGTCCGCAGGTTGGCATCGTTGGCGTCCCGGACCGAGATCTGCTCGGACTCGGGAATTCCCAACAGCATGCCAATCACCCGCATCGGCATCATCGACGCGAGCTCGGCGATGATGTCGAATCCGTCCGATCCGACGAGCGGATCCAGGCACCGGACGCAGTAGGCGCGGATCTGGTCTTCGATTTCGGCCATCCGGCGCGGGGTGAATACCCGTGACATCAGCCCGCGCAGCGCCGTGTGCTCGGGCGGATCCTGGAACATCATGACGCCGCCGGGCATGTCGAACTTCGACTTGATCAGCTCGAGAATGTCGCCGCGTCGGTTGGAGAAGGTCTCCCAGTTGGCCAGTGCCCGTTCGACGTCGGAATGTCTTGATATCGCCCAGAAGTCGTAGCGCTCGTTGTAGTAGATCGGTGCCTCGTCGCGCAGCCGCGCGTAGGTCGGATACGGGTCGGCGTTGATGCCGGTGTCGTAGGGGTCGTAATAGACGTCCGTGTCGTTGGTGACGGTCACGATGCGTTCCTTACTTCAGGCTGCTGCCGGCATCCACGTTGAGCGCGACGCCGGTGATATAGCGCGCTTCGTCGGAGGCCAGGAACAGCACGGCGTTGCTGATGTCTTCGGGGGTCACCCAAGGGATCGGCAGGACGTGAAAGCTCTGGCACACCGGCGCGAGATCGTCGGGACCGGGGTTTTCCAGTTCGGGCCGAAATGCGCGGTAGGTCTGCTCGTTCATCAACAACGGCGAATTCACATGCGTCGGGAGCACGGCGTTGACCCTGATCATGCGCTGGCCCAATTCGACGGCGAACGATCGCATCAGGCCGATCACCCCGTGCTTGGCCGCCACGTAATGCCCGACGTGCGGGTAGGCCTTGAAACCGGCCACAGAGGACGTCAAGACGATCGAGCCGCCGCGATCGCCCCGCAGGATGTGCGGAACGCCGGCCTTCACCGTCTTCCAGACCCCGCTCAGATTGACGTCGATCATCTCCTGCCACAGCGCCTCGTCGGCCTTGTGCAGCTTTCCCGCCGTCGTACCGATACCGGCGTTGGCCACGATGACATCCAGACGACCCAGCTGCTCGACGCCGTCATCGACGACGGCGCTCAGGGCGTCGAAATCGCGCACGTCGACTTCGGCGGTGACGACACGGCCCCCGGCGTTCTTCACCATCCCCGCGGTCTCGTCGAGATCTTCCGGCGTCGCGCCGTCGGCGGGCGAAGCCTCGAATTTGCGGCAGATGTCCACGGCGATGATGTCGGCCCCCTCCCGCGCGAGCCGCACCGCGTGGCTTCTGCCCTGCCCGCGGGCCGCTCCCGTCACGAACGCGACCTTGCCGTCCATCCGGCCCATTGCACCCTCCGCTCCGGGCTGTTTTTGGGCGATCGCCCAATTTGTTGCGCAGGGCCATGTCTAGCAGCATCACGATTGCCTCGTCAAGAGCCCGCGACAATCTGTGAAGATTCATCACACGGGTGTGAAAGCTTCGTTAAGAACGTGGCCGATCGCGCCGCCAACCAGCATCGTTGACGTATGAAGGCGACGGTTGCGCGATTGCGCGTCACGGCCGGATACGCACTGTTGCTGATCGGGGTCTCTCTTACGCTGACCATGCTCGGTCCGCATGCGCGCGAGGCCGCCGTGAGCCGCATGAGCACCAACTTGCACAATTTGCGGCACGGCCACATGGGCACCCTGGTCGGCAGCGCCTTCGTCGACGGCAGTGATGCGGTCTATGTCTGGTTGCCGGGCTTGGTGTGCCTGCTGGCGCTTGGCGAACTAATTTGGCGCAGTAGGGGTTTGGTCCTCACGTTCACGGTCGGTCACATCGGCGCAACGCTGTTGGTCGCGATAGGTTTGGCCGCCGCGCTTAAGGCGGGATGGCTGCCTATGTCGGTGGCGCGGGCCAGCGACGTGGGGGTCAGCTACGGCGCGGTGTGTGTCCTGGGCGCGCTGACGGCGTCGATACCGTCGCGCTGGCGGGCGGCCTGGGTCGGTTGGTGGCTCGGCGTGGCGGTGATCGCGGCCCTGGGCGCCGACTTCACCGCCTTCGGTCACATCCTCGCGCTGCTGCTGGGCATTCGGCTGTCGTTCCGGCTGCCTTCAACCGCGCACTGGACGCCCCTGCGGGTGGCTTTACTCTCCGTTGGCGTCGCGTTCGGCTACTTCGTGCTCTCCGGGCCGTCGATGGTCACGCCGGTCGCGGGTGTGGCGGGCGCGCTCATCGCGGTTCTGGCCAGCCGCGCCCCGCTGTTCGAGGGGCAAGGTGAGCTGGAAGCGCGCACCCTGATCGTTGGGTAGGCAGACGAGATCGCCATCGTGAGCGCGCGCCAACGCTCTGGCGATCGGCAGTCCCAGCCCGGCGCCACCGTGGTCACGGTCGCGGGCAACGTCGAGGCGGACTAGTCGATCGAAGATCCGCTCACGGTCGGAGTCGCCGATCCCGGGGCCCGAATCGGTGACGGTCAACTCGGCATGCGGCCCGGCCCTGCGCACGTCGATCACGATGCGCCCGCCGGGCGGGGTGTATCGGCGGGCGTTGTCGACGAGATTCGACACAATCTGGGCGACCCGGGTCCGGTCGGCGCGCACCGGCACGCCCGGCTCGCCGGTGCGGGTGATGGTGATGTCCGGGGAGAGGACGGCCGCTCGCTCGCATTCGGCTTCGGCGATCTCGACGAGGTCGGCATCGGAGAGGTCCAGGGCGACCCCGGCATCGATGCGGCTCAGGTCCAGCATGTCGGCGACCAGTCGACCGGCCCGGCGGGATTCGGCCAAAAGCATTGCCGCGCGGCGGTATTGGCCCTTCGCAACCGCGTCGTCACCGCGTTGGGCCGCAGCCGTCATCAGTTGTTCCGCGGCGGCGCCAATACCGGCGATGGGTGTGCGCAGTTCGTGGGCGGCATCGGCGAGGAATTGCCGAGTGCGCCGTTCGGAGGCTTCCAGCGCGTCGAGCATGCCGTCGAAAGCCGCTGCCGCGCGGCCGAGTTCGGTTCCGACGCGGTCGGGTCGGAGCCGCCTGCCGCGGTCGCCGCCGGTAATCGATCGCGCCAGGGACGTCAGCCGATCCAGAGGTCGCAGGGCGGCGCGCGTCACGGCGGTGACCAGCAGACCAGCCACGAGCAGGGTGATCAGGCCGCCGGCCACCAGAACTTCGCGCAGCCGCCGGATCAACGCGGTGGTTTGGGTCGTGTCAGCGACCAGGATCACCCGCCCGCCCGACTTCAGCGGGTGCACCACGACGGTGGCGGTGGCATCCGGTGGCCCGCCGGGCGGCGGTGGGGGCGGTGGCCAGCCCGGCGGCAGCGGCGGAGGCGGAGGCCAACCCGGCGGCGGTGGTGGCCAGCCCGGTGGTAGCGGCGGGGGCGGAGGCGGCGCAGGCGGGGGTTCTGTGGGCCCGCTGGTCGTGTCGGGCCGGATGGAGTGGTCGCCGTACGTGGTTCCGTCCGCGGCGACGAGCAACGCGCGGATTCCTCCGCCCTCGAGCTGTGCCACCAGGCGATCGGGCGCGACGTTGGCGGCGGCCAGCGCGTCGGCGCGGGCGGCGGTGGCCATCAGCCGATCGTGGAGGTCGCGGCGGGTCTGCGCGCCGAGCAGCAGGTCGATGGTGAGGCCCAGCACCACCAACAGCACGCCGAGCACACCGAGCACCATCAGGGCGACCCGGCGGTGCAACGAGGGCGTGCGGGTAGGCGCCGCCGCGCGTTGCTCGCTCATTCGCGGATCGGTTGCAGGCGGTAGCCGATGCCGCGCACCGTCTGCAGGATGCGGGGTCCGTGGGCCTCGAGTTTGCGGCGCAGGCCGCTGACGTGGACATGCACCAGGTTGGCGTCGTAGGCGTCATAGCCCCAGACCGCGCTCAGGATCTGCCCGGTGCTCACAATGCGGCCGCGCTGCTCGATCAGGAACCCGAGCAGCCGCAGTTCGGTGGCGGTCAGGTCCAGCGGTGATCCAGCCCGCGCGGCCACCGAGGCGTCGAGATCCAACGTCAGGTCGCCGCATTGCACGACGGCGGGTAGCCGGCCGCGGCGGCGCAGCACCGCGCCGACGCGCGAGATCAGCTCGGCGAGCTCGAAGGGTTTGACGACGTAATCGTCGGCGCCGCCGTCGAGCCCGCGCAGCCGGTCGGGCAGGCCGTCACGGGCGGTGAGCAACACGATCCCGGCCTGGCCCCAGTCGCGGACGACATCGATCAACTCGAACCCGTCGCGGCCGGGCATCATCACATCCAGGACCACCAGGTCGGGACGAAATCCTTCCAGAACGTCTTCCAGGCCCGCGCCGTCTGGTCGGGCCGCGGTGAGATACCCGACGTCGGTCAGCGCCTCGCACACCATTTCGCGGATCGTCTCTGAGTCCTCGACGACCAGAACGCGCGCCCCGGCGCGCCGCGGCGGACGGTGGGAGCCGAAACGATCGCTCATGCCCTCATTCTCGGCCGCTTCCTGAAATCAACCTGAAGAAACCAGGCCCTTGCGCGATGTCTTCAGGTTGGCTTCAGATTCGCTTCCTAGCTTCGCCGGCATCGCAACGTACACACAACCTGGAGGGGCCATGACCGACGAGCAACCATCACAGCGCACGAGCGAGGCACCATCTGTCGTGCAACGGCACCCGGTCGGCGTCGCGGTCGGCGCCGGCGCCGCCGGCCTGATCGTGGGCGCGATCCTGACCGCGCTGTTGCTTCCGTTGGCGTGGGGACCGCCACCCGGACCCTTCGGCATGCCACCACCACCGCCGCCGCCACCGGCCTGGGCGATCCCACCGGGCTGGGGCCCGCCGCCACCCGGGCCCGGCTTCGCACCGCCGCCGCAACCGGGGCACGCGTCGCTCCCCGAACCCGGCGGTCCGCCTTCGGCCCCAGCGCCCGGCACGCCCGCGCCCGGCACGGGGAGGTAGGCCAAGCATGAAGATCAAACGGTTCATCGCTGGTTCCCTGCTCGCGGGTGTTCTCGGGATCTCGGGCTTCGGTGCCGCTGTCGCGAGCGCCGATCCCCCGCCGCCGCCCCCGTGGCCCGGGCAACCCGGGCCGCCGCCGCCCGGGCCGGGTGGTCCGGATCGGCCGTTCGGGCCGCCATCGCCGCCTGGCCCGCCGGGACCGCCTGGCCCGGTTGGACCGCGGCCCGGCGCGCCGTATCCGCCGGGCTAGGGGCCGCGCCCGGTGCGGGCGGCGTCTTCGAGCAGATCGGCAGCGGCGGTGACGCTTTCGGCGGGTGTGGTCATCTGGGCGGCGATCTCGCGGGTCCGACTGATGCACTGCGTGGTGAGGATGGACCGCAGATCTGCGACCAACGACTTCTGGGTGGTCTCGAAGAAGGGGCGCGCGGTCCCGGCTTCCAGTCGGCTGACCGCGGCCCCCCACATCGGCTGATCGACCGAAACCCAGAGGATCAGGGTCGGGACTCCGGCCCGGATGCCCGCGAACGTGGTGCCGGGGCCCCCGTGGTGAACGACCGCGCGGCAAGCGGGAAAGACGGCCGAGTGGTTCACCGCGTCCACAATCTTGACGTGCTCGGGTTGCGAGATGTCGGTGAAATCGCTTGCGCCACTGCAAATCAACGCCCGCTCACCTAGCTCCGCGCAGGCCGCGCTGATCATCGCGACCGCGTCATCGGGAGACGCGACTCGGACGCTGCCGAAGCCGAAGTAGATCGGCGGTGTGCCCGCGGCAATCCACGACGCGACCTCGTCGTCGACATCCATCGGCAACTCCAGCGTCAGCCCGCCAACGAAGGGCCGCCGAAGGCCGCGCTTCGCCCATTCGGCGGCCAGCCCGGGAAAGAACAGCTCGTCGTAGGCCTGGATCTCCAGCCATTGCGAGGGTCCCGTTTCCTCCGGCAGGCCCAGTTCCCGCCGGTGGGCGTCCTCCGCGTCTTTGGTTATGCCCGGACCACCGGCCTCGATCGGGTAAAAGTGCAGCGTCGCCAGCGGAATGTCGTAGTACTCCCCAACATTGGCGGCCAGCCCCTGTTGGCTCGGGTCGGCCAGTAGCAGATCGGCCCCGTCCGCCAGCGACGTCAGGGCCGTACCCACCTCCGGCCAGTATTGGGTGACATCCCGCAAGATTTCCCACATCATGCTGATCGGATTCGGCATCGGCGCGAATTTGCGGACCAAGTTCGCGCCGTGGGGAACCGCGGCAAGCCCGGCCGATTCGACAAACCCGAGATAGGCGGGCGGGACCGCCATGCGTACTTCGTGACCTCGACGCTGCAGCTCCCGACCGACGGCTGCGTACGGCTCGGCATCGCCTCGACTTCCCAAGGTTGCCAGCGCAAACTTCATCGCGGCAAATGTAACGCAACGATGCCCTTCGCCCCAAAAGATCGCTGCGAGAACCTGTTTCAGTGCGCAGCGCCGAGTTGTACGCTTGCATCAATGCTGAAGCTCGAGACCGCCGCACGATATGCGCGCGCGTCCGCACAAATTCCCGGCTTCTTCTACCCCGCCGACTTCATGCTGTTCGACTTCATCCTGGGCCACCAGCTGGACGGCGGGGTCGAGGGACACATGCTCGAGATCGGGGTTTACCAGGGTAAATCAGCCATTTTGATGGGTTGCGGCCTGCGCCCCGACGAGCGCCTCATCGCGTGCGATCTGTTCGAAGAGGTGATGTCGCAGGAAGACATTCCCATCGAGGACCGGGAACCCTATGGCGGTCTGGACGTCGAGACGTTCTGCCGCAACTGGGATCAGTTTCACAGTCGACGACAACTCGACGTCAGAATCTGTGACTCAGCGAAATTGACCGACCTCCCGTCGTTGCGTTTCATGCACATCGACGGGGGCCACAGCTATGAGCGCGCCCGGGGGGACATCAAGCTCGTCGCCAAGCACGCCGGCCCGCGTGGCGTGATCAGCCTGGACGACTACCGGATAACAGAAAAACCGGGCGTCGCGACGGCAATCGCCGAAGCCGTCGCGGCCGGCGAGCTTTTTCCGTTCTGCGCGTCGGACATGAAGCTCTATGCCGCCACCAACAACGACGATCAGGCACATTGGGCTGACGTCTTGAAAACGATGCCTGGTGCAGGCGTGTCCACGTTTCCGGACTACGAGGTGGTGACTGTGGCCATGCAGGTGAGCCAGCCCGTCGTGTTCGCAAATCTGTTGTTTTGCATGTCCGGCCGTCACGGCGGCGAGGTATGACGGCGCACGCCTGCGATTAGACTTCGCATCGGTGGCAATGCGCGCACGAACCATCGCTCGCGTCCTGTGTGCGGCGGTGGTAATCACATGGACGCCGTTGAGCGCGTTCATCGATACCCGTTACGCTTTGGCCGCCCCGTGTCCCGACGTCGAGGTGGTATTCGCTCGCGGCACCAACGAACCTCCCGGCGTCGGAGGGGTCGGCCAGGCATTCGTGGACTCCCTTAGGTCGCGTGTTGGGGGCCGGTCCGTCGGCGTATATGCGGTCAACTACCCCGCCACCGACGATTTCGTGCGGAGTTCGTTGGCCGGGGCCGGCGATGCGGGCGGTCATGTCCAGGCAACGGTTGCGAACTGTCCCAACACCAGAATCGTGCTCGGCGGGTACTCGCAAGGCGCGGGCGTGATCGATATGACCACCGACAACCTGCCGCCCCAGGCAGCGAGTCATGTCGCCGCGGTCGCCGTCTTCGGCAATCCAGAAAGTAACTTCGCGAGAACGCTTGGGGGCGGCCGGCTTCCGACGATCAGCCCGCTCTACCGCCCCAAGACGATTGACCTGTGCGTTCCCGACGACCCGATCTGCTCCGAAGGCAGAAACCCGACCGCACACGTTTTGTATGTTCAGTCCGGGATGACCAACCAGGCCGCGGCATTTGCAGCCGATCGGCTCTAGTTTCACTTGTCCTTGAGGTCCGTGTCGCGGCTCGGCTGAACGCGTTTCGGTTCGCCGGGCATTTTCGGGTAGTTCGGCGGGTAGGGCATGTCGCCAAGGCCGCGCCGTTCGTCGGCCTCGACCATTTCCAGCAGCGGCGCAATAGACTGAGCAACGGAATCCATTGTGGCCCAAGGGTCGTCGCGGCCGGCCACGAGATCGGGCACGGTCGCCATCGTGTAGTCGTCGGGCTGGGCGCCGGCCAGCTCGTCCCATGTGAGCGGTGTCGACACGGTGGCGATCGGGGTGCGCCGCACCGAATAGGCCGACGCCATGGTGCGGTCGCGGGCGTTCTGGTTGAAGTCGATGAAGATGCGCTCGCCGCGCTCCTCCTTCCACCACGAGGTGGTGACCGAGTCCGGTGCGCGACGCTCGACCTCACGGGCCAGCGCGATGCCCGCCCGGCGCACTTGAATGAAGTCCCAGTCGGTGGCGATCCGTAGGAACACGTGGATCCCGCGGCCCCCGGACGTCTTGGGATAACCGATCAGACCGAGTTCATCGAGCAGGGGCCGCAGCACGTCGACCGCCACCGTGCGGGCCTGCTCGAAGGCGACGCCGGGCTGCGGGTCCAGATCGATGCGCAGCTCGTCGGGGTGTTCGGTGTCGGGGCAGCGCACCTGCCACGGGTGCAGCGTGACGGTACCCATCTGCGCGGCCCACACGATCGCCGCCGGGTGGGTCACCTTCAACGCGTCGGCGGTGCGCCCCGACGGAAACGTCACCCGGCAGGTCTCCAGATAATCGGGATGATGCTGCGGCACCCGCTTCTGATAGATCTCCTCGCCGTCGAGGCCGTCCGGAAAGCGCTGCAGGTGGGTGGGCCGGTTCCGCAGCGTGTGCAGCATCGGCCCGCCCGCCACGGCGCGGTAGTACTCGACGAGCCGCCGCTTGGTGCCGTTCGACCCGAGTTGGGGGAAATACACCTTGTCCGGATTGGTCAGCCGAACCGCGATGCCGTCGACGTCGACCTCTTCTGCTGGTGCGGCCACACCACGATTCCAACATGTCGCACGCCACAATGAACCAATGGACTTGCCCGTGATGCCGCCGATCTCGCCGATGCTGGCCAAGTCGGTGCGGTCGATCCCGCCCGATGCGTCGTATGAGCCGAAGTGGGACGGGTTCAGGTCCATTTGTTTCCGCGACCACGATCAAGTGGAGCTGGGCAGCCGGAACGAGCGGCCGATGACCCGGTACTTCCCCGAGCTGGTCGCGGCGGCGCAGGCCGAGCTGCCGCGGCGCTGTGTGATCGACGGCGAGATCGTCATCGCCACCGACCACGGCCTGGACTTCGAGGCGCTGCAGCAGCGCATCCACCCGGCCGATTCACGGGTGCGAATGCTCGCCGAGAAGACACCGGCGTCCTTCATCGCGTTCGATCTGCTCGCCGTCGGCGATGACGACTACACGCAGCGGCCATTCGAAGAGCGGCGCGCGGCCCTCGTCGAGGCGTTGGCCGATTCCGGGCCCGCGTTCCATGTCACGCCGGCCACCACCGATCTGACGACGGCGCAGCAGTGGTTCGAGGAATTCGAGGGAGCGGGGTTGGACGGCGTCGTCGCCAAGCCGCTGGCGATCACCTATCAGCCGGACAAGCGGGTCATGTTCAAGGTCAAGCACGAGCGGACCGCGGACTGCGTGGTCGCCGGGTACCGAGTCCACAAGTCCGGTGGCGACGCCATCGGCTCGCTACTGCTCGGGTTGTATCAGGACGATGGCCAGCTGGCGTCGGTCGGAGTCATCGGGGCCTTCCCGATGGCCGAGCGGCGGCGGCTGTTTTCCGAGCTGCAGCCGCTGGTCACCGACTTCGACGACCATCCCTGGAATTGGGCGGCCCACGAAGCCGGCGAGCGCACGCCGCGCAAGAACGAGTTCTCCCGCTGGAACGCCGGCAAGGATCTGTCATTCGTCCCGCTGCGGCCCGAGCGGGTCGTCGAGGTGCGCTACGACCACATGGAAGGCCGGCGCTTCCGCCACACCGCCCAATTCAATCGATGGCGCCCCGACCGCGATCCACGGTCATGCACCTACGAACAACTCGAACAGCCGGTCACCTTCAGCCTGGGCGACATCGTTCCGGGCCTGGGGCATTGAGTGCACGCTCGGAGTCGATGCGCCGCCTGAGGCCGCCGCAAGAATCGCACAAGGATTACGCAAGGCGGCTGCCAGACTCTTTCCACGAATGGCCGTCACATGCGGCAACAGCTAACGACCCGCGCCTGGCACTGCACATCCAGGAGCTACCCAGAAGGGACATTCCATGGCGAAAATTACTGCCCGTTCGATCGTGGCGCTCACCGCAGCAGCGGCCGCCCTCATTACGGGTGCCTCGGTCGCCAACGCCGATCCGGCGGTCAACTCGCCGATGCAGACGGCGCGCGGCGACTACGTCGGAGCCTGGCAGAGACACCTGAGCATGATGACGATCGCGCCGGACGGCACCGGGACGATCGTGGTCGGGTCCAGCGCGCGCGACGGCGAGAGGTGGACGATGCGCTGGACGCAGGGCGACGGCCCCGGTCTCGCGATCAGGTTGGAGCAGCGCATCGGTGCCTGGGGCGACGGAATGGGCGGCTACATCAACGAGCAGACCGCGTGGAAGGCCGAGCTCGTCGTGGCCCCAGACGGCCCCACCGTCCTCCACTTGGCCCAGAACGACGCCGAACTCACCGATGCGAACGCAGGTGACATCTGGTGCTCGCAGAAGTATGGCCACAGCCACTTCTGTGGCGCCTAACGAGCGTTGCCGGCCCGAAATCTCTTCAGCAAATGACGCCCACCTGTGGATGAAGCGCCAACTGTGGATAACACAGCAAGCCCGCGTTTAGCCCAGCGGCGCGGCGGGCACGCGACCTACATGTCTGTAACAGCGTTCAAGGATCTGCCGCTGGCCGACCGCGACCGCAAGTGGGACGGCGGCGCCGCCGAAAAGCGGGTCCGGAAATGGGCCGGCGCGGAAGACAAACCGAACCAGAAGTACCGCGACGCCCACATCTGGTACGACAGCGACAACAAAGACAACTTCACCGCGTACAAGCTGCTCTTCGCCGACGTCATCGGCGGCAAGCTGCAAGCGGTACCGCGAGGGGTGATGATCGCCGGCGCGATAATGGACGGCGCGCGGGGCGGCATCGACTTGCCCAAGAGCGACATCGACCGGGTCCGGAGCCACTTGGCCAAGTACTACAAGAAGATGGACGAAACCGCGCCGTGGGAGCGCTGAAACCTGAAAAGCCCTAGCGGCGCAAGAATTCCACGATGTAGTTGGCGAGCTCTTCGCCGGCGTCCTCTTGCACGAAGTGTCCGGCGTCGCGAATCAGCGGATGGTCGATACCCTGCGCGCCGCGCATCGCATGCCGGAAGATCTCGCCCATCGGCCCGGTGATCGGGTCGCTGTCGCTGAAGGCGACCAGCATCGGCGTCGGGCTCACCGACAGCTTCGCCCACGCGGCCTTGTTAGCCGCGGACGCGGGATCGTCCGGTGCGGTCGGCACCAGACCGGGCATGGCGCGCGGTCCCGCGCAATACTCGTCGTCCGGAAACGGCGCGTCGTAGCCCGCGCGCACCTCGTCGCTCATCGGGCGGCGACAGCCGCTCTGGACGAACGCCCCTATGTTCAGCTCCGGCGCCGTCGTGATGGCTTCGCGAAAACGCCACCAGACCTCGGGCAGCGGCTGCTCGCCGTCGGGCAGGCCGGTGTTGGCGACGACCAGGCGGGAAAACCGTTCGGGATGCTCTGCGGCCAGCCGCAATCCGATCAGGCCGCCCCAATCCTGGCCGACCAGGGTCACGTTGCGCAGGTCGAGCACATCGAAGGCCAGCGCGCGCATCCACTCGACGTGGCGGGCGTAGCTGTGGTCAGCGCGTCGGGTCGGCTTGTCCGAACGGCCGAACCCGACCAGGTCGGGACACACGACGCGATGCCCGGCGGCAGCGAGTATCGGAATCATCTTGCGGTACAGGTAGGACCACGACGGCTCGCCGTGCAGCATGAGAACGGGGTCGGCGCTCTCCGGGCCATCTTCAACCCACGCGACCCGCAGCGTAGCGCCGTCGCCGTCGGGGATGTCGCAATACCTTGGGGCATAGGGGAATTCGGGTAGATTGTCGAATCGGTCGCCGGGGGTCCGTACAGTCTGCATTTCAGGTCCCTTCGTCCAAGCCCGCCAACTCGGGCAGGGTCATCAATCGATCCAGGAACGGCCGCTGCCCCTTGAGCAGCTTGGTGCGGGCCTGCGCCACCGAGAACCAGCCGACGCGATCGACCTCGGGAAACTCCCGCAACTTGCCCGAGCCCTTCGGCCATTCGAGTTCGAAGGTGTTGCTGCGCGTATCGGTGACGTCGAGATCGGCCCGCACGCCGAAGGCCGTAACCACCTTGCCGCTGGGCTGTTTGAGCGGACCGAACTCGACGCGCGGCCCCGCCGGTGCCGGTAGCCCGAGCTCCTCGGAGAACTCCCGTAGCGCCACTGCCCAGGGATCCTCGCCGTCGGCGTACTCGCCCTTCGGGATCGACCACGCCGCGTCGTCCTTGCGTGCCCAAAACGGGCCGCCAGGATGCACGATCAGAACTTCGACGACGCCGTCGCTAACCCGGTACAACAGCACACCGGCGCTGAGTTTGGGCATCGAGTTACTCAGACCCCGACGGCGCGTTCCAGGTCTTTAAGCGACGACTCCAGGTGGGCGAGCAGGCGCTGCAGGTGCGGCACGCTGCGCCTGCATCCGGTCAAACCGAAATCGAGATTGGCGCCGTTGCTGACGAGGGTGATGTTCAGCGCCTGGCCGTCCACGATCGCCGATAGCGGATAGCTGCCGTCCAGCCGCGCGCCCCCGTAATACAGCTGTTCGTGCGGCCCCGGCACGTTCGATATGACCAGATTGAACGGCGGCGACGTCGACGACACCCAACCCGGAACCGCTGCCAGCGCCAGCGCACCCATGTTCATCGCGGACAGCGCCAGCGCCTGGAACCGGGGCAGTTCGGAGAACACCTTCTTGTTGTTGCGCATCGACTCGCTGACGATCTCCAGCCGCCTGGCCGGATCCTCGATGTCGGTGGCCAGGTTGCACAGGATGGCGCCGACGAGGTTGCCGCCGGCGTCGGCCTCGTGTTCCTTACGCAGGCTCACCGGAACCATCGCGACCAGCGGGGTGTCCGGCAGCGCGTTCTGCTCGAGCAGGTAGTACCGCAGCGCCCCCGAGCACATCGTCAGGACCACATCGTTGAGAGTCACGCCCGCGGCCTTCTTGACGTTCTTGATCCGGTCCACCGACCACGACTGCGCCGCGCACCGCCGGGCGCCCCCGATCTTGACGTTCAACATGGTGCGCGGGGCTCCGAACGGCAGCGTCACCCGCTGCTCGAACAGCGCCGCGCGAGCCAGCGACAGCGTCGAAGGAGCCAGTGCGGCAACACCTCCCGCGGTCCGTTTTAGTGTGCTCAACGGCGACGACGGGACTGACTTGCGTTTGGGTTTACGCAGGCCCCAGGGCGCCCGGATCTCGCGATCGTCGGGATCGGGCGACAGCGAGCGTTGCATGAGCTTCAGGGCCGAGACGCCATCGATGAGCGCATGATGCATCTTGGTGTAGACCGCGAAGCGGCCGTCCTTGAGACCCTCGATCACGTACGCCTCCCAGAGCGGACGGTGGCGATCGAGCAGGCTGCTGTGCAGCAACGAGGTCAGTTCGAGCAGATCGCGAACCCGCCCCGGGGAAGGTAGCGCCGAGCGACGCACGTGGTAGTCGATGTCGAGGTCGTTGTCGTAGGACCACGCGAGATTCGCGATTCCACCGAAGAAGGTCGCGGGACGCTTGAGAAAGGTGGGCTGGAAATCCTGCTGGGCGACCAGCCGGTCGTAGAACTCGCGGACGAATCCCTGATCGGCGCCGGCCGGCGGCTCGTATAGCGCTAGGCCCCCGACGTGCATGGGGTGCTCACGGGATTCCCCCAGCAGAAACACCGAATCGGTGGGCATCATCAATTCCATCCACCAATTAGACCCCCACAGGGAAGCAACCCGCCAGCGCCTTAGGAGATCACGCCGAAGCGACCGACCACGCAGATGTCGCGACCAGGTCCCCTCGCTCCAAGCCCGCGGCGCGGTGTTCGTGGATCTTGGCGTACTCCTGAGTTGTCACCATGTCGATGAACGCCTGGGGCGACGGGTATTGGACGACGAGAATCGCGTCCCACCAAGGCCGTTCGCCGTCGCCGATGACCACCGTCGGCGCGCCGCCCGCGTAGAGCACCGTGGCGCCGACGCGTTCGAGGTGCGGTGTGACCTCACGGCCGTACTGTGCGTAGCGCTCGAGGCCGCCGTCGGCCTTGAACTTCAGCAGGTTGACCATCACCACCGGTTCGTCCGCCGGCCGCGCGGCCAGCGCGGCGAACTGTTCGGGCGTGGGTTGCAGGCTGCTCACGTGAATCTCCTTGTCCTGGGACGCATGTGACGTCACGCCGACCGCGACGAAGGCGTCCGCTACAACAGATCGGTGATGGTCTTCAGGCCAGCGTCGTAGAGCACGCCGGGCAGCATGCCGCCGTCGTGCTCGATCGTCGTGCCGTTGACGAAGTCGGCGTCGCCGCTCGCGAGAAAGACACACACGCGGCCCACCTCCGCCGGTTCCCCCGCGCGGCGCAGGGGTACGGCGGCGAAGTACTTTTCGCCGGTCGGATCGTCTTTGGGTAGCACAAACGACCGGAAGTTCTCCGTCATCGTCGGGCCCAGCGCGACGCAGTTGACACGCACCTTCGGTCCCCACTCCTCGGCCAGCGACCGCGTGAGGTGGTTGAGCCCGCTCTTGGCCGCGCCATAGGAGACCAGGGTCGGTGATCCCGCCGGATGCCCGGCGCCGCTGGAAATGTTGATGATGCAGCCGGTGCCGTCCTGGGTCGTCATCTGCCGGTACACCCGGATGGCGAACCACAACGGGCTGATGAGGTTCATCTGCACCGCGTACGCGTGAAACAGTGCCGTGCGCGCGAAGTCGTCGTCGTTTGGCGGCGCGCCCTGAATGCGTTGGACGAGTTCGGGAATGCTCTCCACATGCGGCGCCGGGACGGTGCCGCCGGCGTTGTTCACCAGGATGTCGATTCGGCCGTGGGTCGCCACGACGTCGGCGACCAGGGCGTCGATCGAGTGGTAGTCACCTTGGTCGCAAACCTTCTGGAACGCACGGGCTGCCCATTCGGCATCGACGCCGGGAATGGTGTCCAGCGGCGAGCGTGAGCATCCGACGACCGTCGCGCCGGCGCGGAGCAGCTCATGCGCGATCCCGACGCCGACACCGCGGCTGGTCCCGGTGACGATCGCAACCTTGCCGTCAAGCGCTCCCACCGACCGACCTTCCTTATTGACAGTCACTGCCAGGTAGTCATACCGTGCCATCTCGTTGGTGCGATGTAAAGGCGTCGGGAGGTCAGCCATGAGCAAGCTTCGCGTCATCCAATGGGCGACCGGAGGTGTCGGCAAGGCCGCCATCGAATGCGTCATGAATCATCCGCAGCTCGAGCTGGTCGGGTGCTGGGTGCACAGCGCCGAAAAGGACGGCGTCGACGTCGGCCGGATCATCGGAACCGACGAGCTCGGCGTCACCGCCACCTCCAGCGCCGACGAGGTGCTGGCCCTCGACGCCGACTGCGTCGTGTACAGCCCGCTGATCCCCAACGACGACGAGGTCGTCGCGATTCTGCGGTCCGGCAAGAATGTCGTCGCGCCTGTCGGCTGGGTATATCCCGACCTCGACAACCCGGCCGTCAAAGCGATCGCCGACGCCGCGGTCGAGGGCGGGGTGACCCTGCACGGGTCCGGCATCCATCCCGGCGGCATCACGGAGCGATTCCCGCTGATGCTGTCCGGACTGTCCTCAGCGGTCACCCATGTGCGCGCCGAGGAGTTCTCCGACATCCGCACTTACAACGCACCGGACGTGGTGCGCCACATCATGGGCTTCGGCGGCACCCCCGAGGAAGCCATGCAAGGACCCATGGCCACCCTGCTCGAAGCGGGCTTCAAGATGTCCGTGCGAATGGTGGCCGAGCACATGGGTTTTCGCATCGATCCCAACATCAGGACCGTCCAGGAGATCGCCGTCGCGACCGCCGACATCGACTACGACCCCTTCCCGATCACCGCGGGAACCGTGGCCGCACGCCGATTCCGCTGGCAGGCGATCGCCGACGGCGAACCGGTCATCACCGCGGCGGTCAACTGGCTGATGGGTGAAGACAACCTGGAACCGGACTGGAATTTCGGCGGGCTCGGCGAACGCTTCGAAGTCGAGATCACCGGCGACCCCACCGTGTCTCTGACCTTCAAGGGCCTGCAACCGCCATCCATCGCCGAAGGGCTCAAACGAAACCCCGGTGTCGTCGCCACGGCCAACCACTGCGTCAACGCCATTCCCGACGTCTGCGCCGCCGGCCCCGGCATCAAGACCTATCTCGACCTGCCGCTGTTCGCCGGACGCCCCGCCCCCAAACTTGCTGCGCCGCTATGACATACGGTGTCCTACACGATGTGTCGTTCTGCCACCTCGTCATCGGCGTGACCGATATGGACCGCTCGCTGGCGTTCTACCGCGACGTGATCGGCATGGAGGTCATCTTTGAGACCCTGATCTCCGGAGAACCCTTCGACGCGGTCCTGCATGCCAAGCGAAAGCAGGGGGGCCGGGTGGTGGGCGGCTTGCTGGGCGGGTTGATGGTCGAGCTGCTCTCTCTCGGCGCCAAGCCGTCCGCGGACCAGCCGGAGCGCCGACGCGTCACCGGCATCCACAACGTGTCGCTCTCCGTCCCGGACCTCGACGACACCCACCGTCGCATCACCGCGGCGGGCTGCACGCCCGACCAGGACCCATTCGAAATAGGCGGGGTGCGAATGTTTTTCGTCAAGGACCCGGACGGAACGCCGGTGGAGTTCATCGAGCTGCCCGGTGGCGCGCGCAGCACGTACGAGATGCACCGGGGCGTGCCGCTGCGGATGGGGCCCGCGACATGACCTACACCCATCCCGAGTCGATGCGCGGTCACGTCGCGATCGTGACCGGCGCCGCGCAGGGCGTGGGCAAGGGCATCGCCGCCGCGCTGCTCGAACGCGGTGCGGCGGTGCTGCTGGTCGACATCCAAGCCGATGTCCTGAGCACGACAACCGACGAGCTGCGGGCGACGGGCCGGGCCGAGAAGGTGGTCGCCAATCTGCGCGATCCCGACAGCGCCCAGCGGATCGTGGCGGCTGCCGTCGACTCCTTCGGTGCCGTGCATGGCCTGGTCAACAACGCCATCGCGACCAACGAGCCCAAGGCGTTCGTCGACATCACCACCGAGGACCTGGCGCTCGGCTACGACGTCGGGCCCCGGGCAACATTCCTGCTCATGCAGGCGGTGCACCCGGTGATGGTCGAGGCCGGCGGGGGGTCGATCGTGAACCTCGGGTCGGGGACGGGCACCGGGGGCGAACCCAGGTGGGGCGGATACGCCGCCGCCAAGGAGGGCATCCGGGGGCTGTCGAAGGTCGCCGCGTTGGAATGGGGGCGCGACAACATCCGCGTCAACGTCATCTGTCCCTTCGCCGAGTCCGATGGCGTCAAACTGTGGAAGCAATACGCGCCCGACGATTACGCGAAGGCGGTGAGACGCGTTCCGATGAAGCGCATCGGAGACGTGCGCACCGACGTGGGCGCGCTGGTGGCGTTCCTACTCAGCAGCGACGCGACGTTCATCACCGGCCAAACCATTCACGTCGACGGCGGTATCGGCAGCTTCCGATGAAGGAGTCGCTGCGCGACCGACAGCGCGCGCAAATCCGGGCCGACATCAGGCGCGCGGCGTTCCGGCTCTTCGTCGAGCGCGGCTACGACGCCGTAACGACGGAGGAAATCGCCACCGCCGCAGGCGTTTCGCCGCGCACCTTTTTCCGGCACGTGCCTACAAAAGAGGATCTGCTGCTCGCTCCCGTTCGCCATGGTGGCGCCGCGATCGTGAACCTGCTCGAACAGCGCCCGGCCGGAGAGGCGCCGGATGTCGCGCTGATCAACGCCATCATCGCGCGCATCCACTCGTTCGACCAGGCCGACATCGAGGAGTGGCGCGACGCATTGCTGGTTGCTCCAGGACTGCTCAGCAAGGCGACGATCCACACGCCCGTCGACAAGGAACGGGCCGCCAGGCTGATCGGCCAACGCATGGGCGCGGATCCCGACGACGATATCCGTCCCGGCCTACTGGTCCAACTGGCCTTTGCCGCAGCCGATTTCGCCTTTCAGCATTGGGTTCGCCAAGCCAGCACAAGTAGACCACTGGACCGCCGCGTTGCCGAAGCGTTGGAAGCGGTCAAGTCTGCCCGCTGGAAGCGCCGCTAGATATCGTGAAAGTCACCTATGCGTCAGCGGAGGTGCCACCGTCAATCGTCAGGACTGTGCCCGTCGTTCCGTCACGACTTCTCGTCTTCGATGCCAAAAGTGTTGACCGCGATGGCCAGCAGGTAGTACCCACCGATCGTGAACACCAGGTCCATGCATTGGGGGTCGGTGAAGTGGCGTCGCAAGTCGTCCCACACAGCGGTCGAGACGGTGCCATGATCGAGGAGGTCATCGACGGCGTCCAGCACCGTTCGGTCGGCGTCATCGGTGACTTTGCCGTAACGAATCGCGTCGATCTCTTGATCGGTCAATCCCGCTCGGCGCGCGATCGGGAGGTGATGAGACCACAGGTAGTCGCAGTCGCGGCGGTACACGACTCGAAGTAGCGCCACCTCGCGTATCCGCGGCGGCAGCGTGGAGCGGTTGAGCAGATAGGCGTTGAACGGCAGATAAGCCCGAGTGAGATCGGGGTGGCGCACGAGGGTCGACAAAACATTGCCAGCGCCATCGGGATTGGCCCGCTCAGCGGGTATCAGTGAAGCCAGAGCCGCACGGCTGCGATCGTCGCACTCATCGGCGGGCAACGGGGTTAGCCGGAGAGGGTGGCGGTCGGTCACGACAGCGGTTGCGATCAGCGAGCCAGCTCGTTGACCAGGCTCAAATAGCGCATCACCGGCGGCGGGTCTGTTTGGACCGCCACGGGTTTGGACATGCGCCCCTCCGCCATTGCCGCTCGCAGACTCGTGCGGGCGGTGTCGACATCGGTGTCGATCTCGTAGAGGGTGACGAAGGATTCGCCGTCGGTCTGCCAACGGCGAGCCGACACGAAGCCGTCGATCGCCAGCATCTCGGGCACGTGCACCTGATCGTGCCAACGGTGGTATTCCTCAACGAGTTCCGGCGAGGCGGGCTTGCTCTCGACGAACAGCAGTGACTTGCCCATTTGCGGTCTCCCTACTGGATCGGCTCGTCGCCGAGCACGGTGGTGCGCAACATTTCACGCGAAGAGCTGGGATCGTAGGGGGCCGCTCGGTGCAGTACCCCGCGATTGTCCCAGATAACGGTGTCGCCGACCGACCAGTCGTGGCTATAGACGTTTTCGGGCACGGTGGCGCGGTCGAGGAGTTCGGCAAGCAAGGCGCGTCCCGCGTCGAGATCCATGCCAACCACGTAGTCGGCCGAGGCACCGAGCACCAGCGACTTGCGGCCGCTGCGGTGCGTCCAGACCAGGGGATGTTCGTGAGTGCGCCGGGATCGCCAGCGCGCCACCTGTTCTGGCGTGGGGTCAGGGGTGATGCGCCGCTGGGAGGCCTCCAGCGAATGCACGACACGCAGGGCCCCGAAACGGTCCTTTTCCCCATCGCTCAGCGCATCGTAGGCGGCGTAGGAGTTGGCGAATTCGGTTTCGCCGCCCCATTCGGCGACCCGCACGGCGGAAAGGACGGTGGCCTTCTGTGGGCAGTCGTCCCCGATGGGCGTGCAGCCGTCGATGTGCCAGTCGAATGTCGCCTTCAGGTAGGCCGCCGAGGAGTTCTTCGATGTGTCCAGAGTGATCGGATAAATTCCAGGCACGGGGTGGTGGCCGTCGGAGGAGTGGTCGACCTCACCGAGGCGGCGGCAGAAAGCAACCTGGGTCTCGGGGTCAAGCCGCAGCCCGCGGAAGACCAGAACTCCGTTGTCCTCCAACGCATCCAGGATGGTTTCGCCGACTGAGTCATCGGAGGCAAGGTGGGCCGGGTCCAGCCCGGTGACTTCGGCGCCGACCGAATCGCTGAGCTTGGTGATGGTGAGCAGACTCATGCTCAGACCTTTCTGGCGGACATCATGGGAACGGCTCGCCGGTGCGGATCATGACCGCGTCGGCGGCATCGGTCGGGACAGTCTGGTGCATGACCTCCACCGCCATGGCGACCATGATCAGCGAATAGATCAGGTGCAGCAGGTTCAGCGCATCCTCGGGCAGTTCGTCGAGCGGGAACTTGTCGCAGTACTCGACGGCCTCTTCAAGGCGTGGGAAGAATGCATCGTAGAACTCGTGCATTTCGGGCATCGTGCTGGCCATCCGCGCGTTCCAGCGTTCGGTTTCGGTGGCCAGGCACCAGACCCGCGCGTAGTTCTCCAGCTCGGCGAATGCACTGGGCAGCAAGGCATCTGGCATGGGTCACACTCCCGCCGGTGCCGCGGTGTTTTCGCGCTGGTATGCGTCGACCCAATCGACGATGACCTTGTGCAGGTGGCGCACCAGGATTTCCTGGTCGTTGAGCGGGAACCCGTCGACGATGCCGTACTCCAGCGCCGCCTGCGTGCCACCGAGCATGCCGGCGTCCTGCAGGGCGAACTCCTTGAGCACCACCGCGGCGACTTCGTGTTCGATGCGCTCCCGCACCGTGCGGGCCGGGTGAAAGTACGTGTAGGCCTCAAACCGGTGGGTGTTGTAGGAGGTGGGCCAGTACCGATACAGCAGATACCAGCCGCCGTAGATCAATATCTCGGTATTCGGGAATATCTGAAAATTGCTGATTCCCCACGGCTCAATGCCACCGGGATTCAGCCCGGCCGGCAGCTCGCCGATGTCCGGGGTGCGCCACGGGCCGACGAGCCCGCTTTGGGTGGCCCGCTCGATCGGATACATGCACTCGGGCGGCAGCAGCCAGCGACGCCGTCCCGCGGTCGACACCAGCCGGTGGGGGCCGTCGAGTTGGAAGTGCCCGCAGGTGAATCCGGCGTTCGGGTCGCGCACCGCTGAGGGCACCTGCTGCGGGTGCAGCGAGGGCACGTGGTAGTACTCCTGGAACGCGTCGGCGAAGATTTTCCAGTTGCTGTTGTTGTGCGCGACCCACTCGTAACGTTCGGTCAGCTTCCCGAACGGGTAGTCGTCCAGGCCGGTGATCATCGGGCCGAGGAACTCGCGCAGGCTCTGGCGCGGCTCGGCATCAAAGTTGATGAAAATGAACCCATTCCACACGTCGCAGTGCACCGGCTTCAGTCCGTAGTCGGTCGTGTCGAGGTCGAAGAACTCCGAGGGCTGCTGCACGAACGTCAGCGCACCGTCAAGGCCGTAGCGCCAGCCGTGATACTTGCAGGTGAATTGGCGGCACGTCCCCTGGACTGCCTCGCCGGGAAAGTCGTTCCACACCAGCTTATTTCCGCGATGGCGGCAGACGTTGTAGAAGGCGCGAATGCGTTCGTCGCGACCTTTGACGAGGATGACCGAAACCCGGGCGACCTCGATCTCCTTGGTGACATAACTGCCGACGCGAGGCAGTTCCTCGATACGGGCTACGTTCAGCCACGCCCGTTTGAATACCGCTTCACGTTCCAGCTCGAAGAACTCCGGCGACGTCGAATCGCGGAACGATACGGGGCCGGTCCCGAGTTCGGGATAGTGCTCGGTCCAGGAGCCCTCCGAGGGCCTACCGGATCGCGTCATCGTGAACCTCCTTGTCGCACAGTCACATCACCGCTCCGCCGTTGACACCCAGCACCTGGCCGGTGATGAAGCCCGCCTCGTCCGAACACAGGAAACCGACCGCCGCGGCGATGTCGGCACCGGTGCCCAGATGCCCCACCGGGATGTTCCGGGCGATCTCCTCGTTGGACTTCACAAGTCCCGCGGCCTGCGCCTGGTGCTGCATTGGTGTCTCGATGCCCGATGGCGGGATGTTGTTGACGGTGATCCCGTGGGCCGCGTACTCGCGGGCCAGCGACTTGGTGAGGGTGATGACCGCGCCCTTGGACGCCGCGTAGTGGGCGGCGAACGGCGATCCGCGCTGGGCGCTGGACGATGAGATCATCACGATCCGGCCCCATTTCGCGGCGACCATGTCCGGGATCGCGACCTGGCAGCAGTGGAAGGTGCCCGTCAGGTTGACGTCGATGATTTTCGACCAGGATTCGGGGGTGATGTCGGTGAACGGCGAATGCCCGAACATTCCCGCGCTGGTCACCAGCACCGAGATCGGACCCAGTTCGCTGCGCACCTTCGCGAACGCCTGCTCAACGGCGGCTCGGTCGGTGACGTCGGCGCCGACGCCGACGGCGGTGATCCCCTCCGCGCGAAGATCTTCGGTGACGCGTTGGGCCGCCTGCTCGTTGACGTCTAGGACCCCGATCTTGCGGCCCCGCCGGCCCAGTTCGTGACAGGTCGCCTCGCCCATGCCCGAGGCGCCGCCGGTCACCACCGCAACCCTGTTCATTCGTACACCACCCGTACGGTGCGACTGGTTGGTAGAGCCTGACAAGTCAGCACCCACCCCTCGTCTAGCTCGTCGTCCTCAAGTGCGTCGTTGTTGATCATCCGGGCGCTGCCCTCGGTCAAGCGGGCCATACATGTTCCGCAGGAACCGATCTCACATGATGACGGTGGGCTCAGACCCGCCATGCGGGCCGTCTGCAGCAAGGTGTCCCCGGGTGAGTAATGCGCCTTGGTGGTGCGCCGATCAAGCTCGATGGTCACCTCTTCGGTGACGACATCGTCAGCAAGTGTCGGAGCGGGATCATTCATCCGGGAAAGAGTATCAACTACTTGCGATTGATCTCAAGTACTAGATATACCGGATCAGTTTTCGATGTGGTCTTTGAAGAGCTCGTGGCCGGTGCCCTTTTCGACCACACGGCTCAGCAGTTCACGCAAAGTCTCTTGTTCCTCGACGTTGAGGACGCCGAACACCTTCTCGTGAGCGGCCATGGCGTCGCTGAGCACGATGGCCACGACGTCACGCCCCGCGTCGGTGAGGTAAGCCTGCAGAATTCGCTTGTGCTCTGGGTCTTGCTTTCGCTCAACCAGGCCGCGGCGTTCGAGCGTGGTGAGCGCCAGCTGAACACCCTGGGGGCTGATCAGCAGACGCCGGGCGAGTTCGGCGCCGGACAGGCCGGGTTCGTTGGAGAGTTGGCGCAGCACGCCGATCTGAGCCGTGCTGACTCCGTGGCTACTGATCGCGTCATTCACGCTGGTGAGCGAGAAGTAAAAGGCTTGCTTGAGCAGCCAAAGGATGTTTTCGGTGAGTTCCATTCTCTTCTCCTCGCCCGGTCAGGCCGACAGCGACTTGTAGATGTGTCCATCCTTCATGACGAACGAGACCTCGAGTGTGGTGGCGATGTCGCGGGAGGGGTCCCCGGGCACGGCGATGATGTCGGCGAGGTAGCCGGGTTTGAGGCGGCCCAACTCGTGATCGGCCTCGACAAGTTCGGCGGCCACCACCGTAGCCGCGCGGATTGCCTGCATGGGCGTCATGCCGCGCGCCACTAGCGCCTCCAGCTCCCTGGCGTTGTCGCCGTGCGGGATAGCCGGTGCGTCGGTGCCACATGCGATACGCACCCCGGCGGCGATCGCCTTGGGCAACATTGACTTTGCGCGAGGGAACACCTCCTCCGCCTTCCTGCGCAGTTCAGGCGCGATCCGGTCGATGGCCATCGCCTCGGTGAGATAGGTGGTGGAAACCAGGAAGGTGCCGTTATCGACCATCATCTGGATTGTCTCGTCGGTGGCCAGAAACCCGTGCTCGATGCAGTCGATCCCGGCGCGAATGCACGCTTGGATCGCGGAGTCGCCGACGGCGTGCGCGGCCACCCGGACGCCGGCGCGGTGGGCCTCGTCGGCGATCGCGGCGAACTCCGCATCGGAATACTGCTGGGCGCCGGGAGCGGTGCTGTGCGACATGACACCGCCCGATGCCGAGACCTTAATGAGCTTGGCGCCGTGGCGAATCTGGTAACGCACGCATGCGATGACGTCGGGTACACCGTTGGCGATGCCCTCCGCGACCGACAGCGGCATGATTCCCGGCGCCAGCCGCTGAAACACTGTGGGGTCCAGGTGGCCCCCGTAGGGGGTGACGGCATGGCCCGCGGGAAAGATACGAGGGCCCGCGTGCCAGCCCTGGTCGATGGCCCGTTGTAGCGCGACGTCGAGCAGGTAGCCCCCGGTCTTGACCATGAGCCCGAGGTTGCGCACGGTGGTGAATCCGGCCTCAAGTGTGGTGCGCGCGTTGACCGCGCCGCGCAGTGTGCGATAGGCCGGGTCGTCCTGAACTCCGTGCATCGGCGCCGGCAGGCCCTCGGGCCCGCCAGGCCCACCGATGAGCAGATTGAGTTCCATGTCCATCAGGCCCGGCAGCAGCGTGACGTCGCCGAGGTCGACGACCGTAGCCGAATCCGGCAGCGGCCCTTCGGGATTGACCGCGGCAATGCGCTGCCCGTCGACCACCACAACGGCCGGTGAGCAAACCTGTCCGGCGTCGACGTCGGCCCAGCGGGCCGCCCGCAGGACGGTCACACCGGTCACGGCACGGGCTCGGATACGCAGTCCAGGGTGGAAGCACCGGAATCGGGTACGCGAGGCTGCTTCCAGCACTCCACCGGAAACGACACCATAATCATCGAATACAGCAGGTGCATCAGATTCAGCACGTCCTCGGGCAGGTCGTCGAGGGGAAACTTGTCGCAGTAGGCGAGGGCCTCCTCGGCTCGCGGGGTGATCGCGTCGTAAAAGGCCTTCATTTCGATCATCGTGCTCGCCAGCCGCTTGGCGTAGCGTTCCGGTTCGGTGGCCAGGCACCACTCGGTGAAGGGCTCGAGGTCGGCGAATTCGGTTGGCAGCAAAGCGCGCATCGTATTCATGCTCCCGCCTTGACCGTGCGGCGGTACTCGTCGATCCAGGCCGCGGTCTCCTTGTGCAAATGGCGCAGCAGGATTTCCTGGTCGTTGAGTAGGAACTTGTCGATTGCGCGCGACTCGATCATGCTCTGGGTCGCCTCCAGAGTGTTGGCGTCCTGCAGCCCGTATTCCTTGAACGTCACCGCTGCGAGTTCCTGAGCCACGCGGTCGCGCGGGGTGCGCGGCTCGGGGAAATACAGTGTGCCCTCGAAGACATGGCTGTTGTAGGAAGTCGGCCAATAGTGGTAGGTCAGATACCAGCCCTGGCCCCAGAACAGCACGACGAAGTTGGGGAACAACTGGAACGAATCCAGGCCCCACGGATCACATTTCGCGGGATTCAGGCCCACGGGCATCTCCCCCAAATCCGGCTTCTCCCAAGGCCCGAACAGTCCGCTCTGGCAGATGTCCTCGATCGGCTTGCGCATCTCCTCAGACATCTCCCAGGCCCGCACCCCCGACGTGCTGACCAACCGGTGGGGGCCGTCCAGGCGATAATGCGGGGCCTCAAAACCAGCCTCGGCGGCCGCCTTCGAATAGGCCGTAGGCGACTGGTTCGCATGCAGCACCGGGGCGTGATAGAACTCCTGGAACGCGTCCATGTACAGCTTCCAGTTCGCTTTCACCCGCGAGCGATAGCACCAGCGCGAGGTCAGCTTGCCGAACGGGTAGCCCTCGAGATCCGTCACCATCGGCCCCAGAAACTCGCGCAGCGACTGGTCGGGTTTCTTGGCGAAGTTGACGAAGATAAATCCTTCCCAGACATCGCAGTGCACCGACACCAGCCCGTAGCGGCTCTTGTCGAGATCGAAAAACTCCTCCTCCTGTTGCACGAAGGTCAGGTTGCCGTCGAGGTCGTAACGCCAGGCGTGGTACTTGCAAGTGAACTGGCGGCACACGCCGCTGGTCTCCTCCAGTGGCATGTCGTTCCACACCAGTTTGTTGCCGCGATGCCGGCAGACGTTGTGATAGGCCTTGACCTCTCCAGATGCGGTGCGCACCAAGATGATCGAGGTGTTGGCCACCTTGAGCTCCTTGGTGAAGTAGCTGCCCTTACGGGGAAGCTGTTCGACCCGGCCCACATTCAGCCAGGCGCGTTTGAAGATCGCCTCGCGCTCCAGTTCGTATATCTCGGGGTTGATGGAGTCCTCGTAGGACACCGGCCCAGTGCCCAACTCCGGGTAATGCTGCGTCCAGCTGCCTTCCGAGGGCTTGGGGAATCGAGCCATAACCGCTCCTGTCCTAAGTCCGTCGGGCCGACGGTATATGCTCGAGACTCGAATCGCAAGTAGTTGATATTGCGCATACAAGGGAGGCGCACAATGCGGTCGCAGGCGGAGGCTTTGGAAGTCATCTCACCGCACACTGAACAACCCATCGCCGAGGTCGCAGCGGCGGGGCCGGACGAAGTCGACGCCGCCGTCGATGCCGCCCGGTCGGCCTTTGACTCTGGTCCCTGGGGCCGCTCCGAGCCTGCGGAGCGCGTCGCCGCGATCCGCAGGCTCGGCGACGTCTACGACCAGCGCCGCACCGAAATGGCCAACACCATCACCGCGGAGATTGGCGCCCCCATCACCTTTGCGAAGCGCGCCCAAGTCGGCCTGCCCGCAATGATGATGCGCGCGTTCTGCGACCTCGCCGATCGATACCGCTGGCAGGAGGCCCGGCCCGGCTTCTTCGGCGCCGATGTGCAGGTCCGCAAGGAGCCCGTTGGCGTCGTCGCCGCGATTGTCCCTTGGAACATGCCCCAATTCCTCATCGTCGCCAAACTGGTGCCGGCACTCCTCGCCGGCTGCACCGTCGTGCTCAAGCCCGCCCCCGAATCTCCCTTGGATGCACTGCTTTTGGCTGAGATGATCGACCAAATCGACCTGCCGCAGGGCGTCGTCACCGTGCTGCCGGGTGGCGCCGCGGTCGGTGAAGCCCTCGTCTCCCACGCAAAAGTCGACAAGGTCTCGTTCACCGGCTCTACGTCGGCGGGCCGGGCGGTCGCCGCGGCTTGTGCGGCCAACCTGACCAAGGTAAGCCTCGAACTCGGCGGCAAGTCGGCCGCGATCGTCCTCAATGACGCCGCACCCGAGAAGGTCGCCGCCGGAGTGCGATCGGCCAGCCTGTCCAACAGCGGCCAGATCTGCAACGCGTTGACCCGCGTTCTGGTACCCGCCCCACGACATGATGAGTATGTCGATGCGCTTGCATCCGAAATGGCCGGCTTGCGGGTCGGCGATCCGAGCGATCCCGACACCCAGCTCGGCCCGCTGGTTTCGCACCGCCAGCAGCAGCGTGTCCGCGACTACATCAAGATAGGTCAACGCGAAGGCGCGCGACTCGTAATCGGCGGCACCGACATGCCCGACGGCCTCGAGCGCGGCTGGTACGTCCAACCCACCCTCTTCGCCGACGCAGAGAACACTATGCGCATTGCGCAAGAGGAGATCTTCGGGCCGGTGATCACCGTCATCCCATATCGCGACGAGGACGATGCGGTGGCCATTGCCAACGACTCCGACTACGGCCTTGCCGGTTCGGTGTGGACTGCTGACACCGATCGAGCCCTGGGCATCGCCACGCGCATCCGCACCGGCACCTTCGGAATCAATGCGGGCTACACCATGGATCCCTTTGCGCCATTCGGCGGCGTCAAAGCCAGCGGTTACGGTCGCGAACTGGGTCCGGAAGGCCTTGACGCCTATCTCGATGCCAAATCCATCGCGGTCTCACCTGGAGCGTGACAGCACCGATTGACAGGTTTCACGGAGCGCGGGTTGAGCGTCCTGGCAGCAGTCGGACCAACCAGCCTTAGAACCAGACCTTTCGGCCGGCCACCGGGCGCCCAACCGCGCCGAGGATCCACAAGATCACACCGATGACCACCAGGATTGCGCCGATCGTGTACAGGATTGACAGGCTCGTGAAGTAACCGATGATCAAGAGAATGATGCCCAAGATGATCACAGCACACTCCTCTCCATTACGCGCACGTTGAATTAGCCCGAAATGCCCGAGTACCCGCCCCGGAGGGCTTCAATCGCGAGGAAGACTCAGCCGAGCGCGGGCAGGACCACGTCGGTGAGGAGCTGGACCGACTTCCATGCTTCGTCGACAGGCATGCCGCCGACCAGCGGATGCATCACCAACGGCCCGTAATGCTCGGTCTCGCGGACTTCGGCGATGAGCTGCTCGGGAGTCAGGAATCGGTATCGTCCCGATGCCTTCACCTCGTCCAGCGTCCGGACTCCCGGCAGGTGCATGAGTGAACGATGGTCGGTTGCCCATTCGCCGTAAGTGACTGCCTCCCAGAGGATGTGCTCACCGAGTTCCGCCCACGCCCGGTCCGGATCCTCGTGCAGGTAGATCATGCCGCGATTGATCGGCCCGGGCATGATGACGAATGGCGTAAGGCCGACCTCGGAACACAGCTCGCGGTAGTAGGCGGCGATGTCGGGCAGGTGGTCGGCCAGACTGAGCGGCAGCCGGAAACGCGCGGCCCGCCGCGCGGTGGCACGCGCGCCCCCACCGACATACAGCGGTGGGTGCGGCCGGGTCCACGTGCCAATATCAGCCCATACCGACAGCATTCGCTCGATCAGGCCGTCCATCAGCTCGCCCCGCCGACCGAAATCCACCGCCAGCGCGTCGTATTCGACGGTCCGGTAGCCCAATCCCACCGTGGTGTGCAGCCGTCCTCGGCTCATGTTGTCGACCAGCGCGATGTCCTCGGCCAGCCGGACCGGGTTCCACAGCGGGCCGAGCGCGCAGTCAACGCTGGCGATCAGGGTCGTCGTTCGCGCCAAGAACATCGCCGCCGCCATGATCGGATTGCAGCTCCACCCGTGGCCGGTCGCGTGGTGCTCGTCGACGCTGACCGTGGTGATGCCGTGGGATTCGCCCCACTGCGCCAGTTCGAGCGCGGCGGACAAGATCTTGCTCTGCGTCTTCGGTTCGCCCTGCGGCGCGGCGAAGTTGAAGCGCAGCACGGTCAGCACCATGTTTCGACCCTCAGCCCTGGACCGGCGCCACCGCCGACTGCAGGAACGCGGCGAAGTCGGGAAAGAGTGCGCGGTCGACGATTTCGATGCGGGTACCGAAGGCGTCGACGTAGTACGCGAACAGCGCCAGGCTCGGGGGTGAGACGTCGGCGGTGGCTTCGAAGGTGAAGCCGTTGGCCTCCAGCATCTCGGCGCTGCCGGCGAGGTCGTCGGTGAAGTAGCCGAGGTGATGAGCGGAGTTGCCGGGCGCCGCCTTCCACGGGCTATTGGGGACCTCTTGGATGAGTTCGAGGTGCGGGCTCTGCAGGGAGTAGACGAATGTCGAGGTGAGTTCCCGTGTTTCGGTCGCGGTGCGGAAGGGCAGCGTGTAGGTGAGCGGCGTGATCCATCGGTAGCCGGCCAGCGCGCTGAGCCGGGCCATCGCGGCTTCGAGGTCGGGCACGACGATGCCGGTGTGGTAGAAGTCCTCGGGTCGAAGCGCGAGTGCCATGGTCTTGTCCTTAATCTCAGACGCAGTCCGACGCGCCGTCGACGACGAAGACTGCGCCGCTGGTGTAGCTGCTCTGCTCGGTGCACAGAAATGCGATCGTGGGAGCGATCTCCGTGACGGACCCGAAGCGGCGCAACGGGATATGAGCCAGCTCGGAATCCACGATGTCCGCCGCGGCGTGCATGGGCGCGGTCATCGGCGTGTCGATGGTTCCCGGTGCCACGGCATTCACCCGGATTCCCTTGGTGGCCCACTTGACCGCGAGGTTCCTGGTGATATCGACGATCCCGGCCTTCGCGGCGCCGTAGCCGGGCACCAAGGGAACCGCCCGCAGCGCAGACATCGATGCCAGATTGACCACGCTGGCGCCTCCCGCCGCCGTCGATGCCCTCAAGGCACGGTACAGCCCCACCGTAAGCCGGTACGGCCCAACGAGGTTGAGGCTCACCGACGCCTCGAAACCCTCCGGCTTCGATTCGTCCAGGCCGCCTGGGAAATTCGCGCCGGCGTTGTTGACCAGAACGTCGAGCCTGCTGAAGCTGCCGGCCAGCGCGTCCACGGAATCATGGTCGGTGATCTGTAGCGGGCGGTAGGCCATGCCGGCCAGGTCGGCGTCATAGTCCGCCGCCGCCGCTTTGGTGCCGGTGATGGTGACCTCGGCTCCGGCATCCCGGAACAGCACCGCGGTGGCGTGCCCGATCCCGCTGGTGCCGCCGGTGATCAACGCGGTCGTGCCGGTGAAGTCGAAGCCCACACGGGCCGTCATGAGTTCCTCGCTATTTGTTCGGAGAGCCAGGCTCGTTCCCAGAAATTGGTGCTGTCCGCGAGCAGGAGTTCGTGTGCCTCCCGCAGTACCGCCCGGGCCGCGGGATCATTCGACGAGACGAGCTCGGCGAGATGGATGGCGTGCAGGGGGCGGCTCGCGGCAAGATGCTCCCGGGCGTGATCCACGAGGGCCTTGGCGCCGGCCAGTTCGACCACGTCGGCGGCCACGGCATCGAAGCCGACCGGGTAGAGCTCGGTGGTCGAGCGGTGATGGAACCAGCCCGAGTAGTTCTCCCAGATCGCCCGGACATCCCAGGCGACCTTGCCATAGCCTTGTCCCACTTCGTATTCCGCGGGCAGCATGATCTCGCGCATCAGGGTCTGGACGTCCTTGCCGGCGTTCATCCCGGCCACAGTCGCGTCGTGCACGTACCGGATGGCGTCGCGCAGCCGGGTGAGCTCGGCTTCGATCAGATCGGCGCCCGCGATCGGTGCGAAGTGACCGGTAACCAGCAGCTCGGGCCGCAGGTCGCGCACTCGCTCGACCGATGCGATGGCGGTCAGGGCGTCGCGGTAGCGGTCGCCTCGCATGGTGACCAGGTTGGGGATGTGCCCGAAGACCGGACCGAAGGTGTTTCCGCACAAGCAAATTCGCTCGTCGGGCAACCACACCACCAGCGAGTCGGTGGTCTCGCCGCCGGGCACCGAGATGAGCTCCAGCCGCCGCCCGCCCACCTCGAGGGTGAGGGTGTCATCGAAGTCGAGGTCGACGGTGGGAACACTCTGGCCGGGCAGGTGCTTGGTTCCGAGGCGCCGTTGTATCGCCCGGATGCCGGACGCCAGCGTGTCTTTGAAGGCGAACGCGCTGCGGCTGGCGCGGTAGGGGATCAGCCGTTCGTTGTCGTCCCGCCAGGCGGTCCAATTGGCTTGGGCGACAACCGTTGTGTCCTCGTCACGGACGCTGTCCAGGCCGCCAACGTGGTCCACATGGCCCTGGGTGAAGATGATGTAGCGCACCGGCGAGGAGTCCACGGCGTCGAAGTTCGCGCGGTGCACCGGCCCCTCGAAGCCCATCCCGGTGTTGACGATCACCCGGCCGTCGGCCGTGGTCAGCAAGTACGCATTGGACAGACCCGGCGAGCACCAGAGCCCCGGGGCGAGCTGCTCGGCTTGTTCGGCTGACGCCGGGCGCATGGCCTCGGCACCGGGCCTGTTGCGATAGACCGGTCCGGGCATCGCTGTTGGCTCCTTCATTCGGGGCGGACGTCGAATCTATCGAAATAGAAGTTGAACCGCCCACGGAGTTCGTCGGCCGAGATTCCGAAGTGGCGTTGCAGGTCGTAGCGGATGCGGCCGTGCTTTCCGCGCGGATTGGCGTCCAGGTAGCGCTGGAATCGTTCGCGCACCTTCGGGGTCAATTCCACGTTGCCGCGGCGGTAAAGCTCGTCGAGCAGCGGCATTTCGTTGCCGTTGAGATGGTGGAAGCTGATGTCGAGGCTGCGATCGGCGGGCACCAGGTCGCGGTCGCGCACGCACGCGCTGAGCAGCCGGTGCACGCGGTCGCTCCAGTAGTCCAGTAGCCAGCCCGGGTCGATGCTGTTCCGGCGCAATCGGTCGGAGTAGGCCATCATCGTGATCGCCGATTGGATCACCGCGACGGGATCGCGGTGCGTGAACGCCACCGTCGCGTCGGGAAATGTCGCCATCAGCGGACCGAGCTGCTCGCAGTGCTGCGGGCTTTTGAGGATCCATGTCCGGGGGCCGCGCAGGAAGGTCAACGACTGCAACACTTTCTTCATGTAGGCGTAGTGCCGCGTCTGGTCGAGCGCCAGGTAGTAGTCGCGCCAATCGGGAACGCGCGCATGCCATTCCAGTACATACGCGGCCAGATCGAGGTCGAGGAGCTCGACCTCCTCCTCGATCGCCTCGGGAAACCGGTCGTGCATGGCGGCCACCACCGGGGCGCTGGCCATGAGTGCGTCGTGTTCGGACTTGGCCCGCGCGTAGCGCGGGTCGACCCCGAAAATGTCGGGTCCTTCGCCGCGCGCGGGTATCGGCTCCTGGCTTTCCCAATACGGCAGCGCGCGTCGGCGCGGGTCGGCCGCAACGAGATTGACCAGATGCGTGGTGCCCGATCGCGGCATCCCGACGACGATGAACGGTTTCTCGATCGGGATCGTCTCGATCTCGGGATAACGCTTGAGGAGTTCGGTCAACGACAGCCGGTTGCGCAGCAGGCGAACGACCCGTTGGCGCAGTGAGGAACGCGTCAGCTCGCGCAGGCCCTCGTCGGCTTCGATCGCGGCCACGTGTGCGCGCAGGCGGTCACCGAAGCCGTCCGTGTCGTCCAGGTCGCCGACACCGGCCCGCTCGACGGCCTCGGCCCGCATCCGCTCGATGTCGAAGTCGACGCGCTTGGCCTCGGTGAATTCCAGAATCTGGCGCTGCACATCGGTGAGCCTGGGCGCCGTCAGGTCGTCGAAGTCGATATCCGCGATGTCGGGGCCCGCAAAGCCCATGCGAGCGCCTCCTAGCGGGCTCTACAAGTTAGCCAGGTCGTCGGGAACGTCGACTTTGTGTTCCTTCAGCGCCTCGAGAGGCACGACCTCCAGTGTGCGCTCGTGAGTCGACGCCAAGACCACGGGGGCGGCGCAACCGTCTTGATGGGCCCGAAGCCAGTTCAGGGCAGTGACGCACCAGCGATCGCCGGGCAGCAGGCCGGGGAACCGGTACTCGGGCACCGGCGTCAACAAGTCATTGCCGATGGAACGCTGATGCTCCAGGAATTCGGCAGTCATCACGGCACAGATAGTGTGCCGGCCCCGGTCTTCGGGCCCGGACGAGCAGCAACCGTCGCGATAGAAACCAGTCAGTGGGTCGGTACCGCACGGTTCCAGCGGCCCGCCCAGCACATTGCGATCAGGCACTTGCTCAGTATCGCGCTCCCGGGCGCGAAGTTTGCGGGAAATGCGCCATCCACGCCGCGAAAAACTGCCCGCCGGATCGCGCCGATCAGGCTTGCGGCAGTTGCCGCCGCGACCGCTGAGCCCGGCTGCGCACACTGTGGCCAGCTTCGGCCGTTTGCCGGAGCTGACGACGGCCTGCGTGGGCTATGTTCTTGGGATGGCGAGCCCGAACCCACCCGGAAACCCCTCCGACGAGCCACCCCAGGGGTGGCAGCCGCAGGGCTATGGTCCGCAGCAGAATCCCCAAATCCCTCCGCCGCCCGGATATCCGGGCCAACCGGGGTACCAACCGGGCTATCCGCAGCCGCAGCCGTACCCGCCCCCCTACCCCGGCTACGCGGGGAACGTCGATCCCCAGGCGCCGTTTGGTCGTGACCCCGCCACCGGGGTCCCGCTGTCGGACAAGTCCGCCACCACGGCCGGTCTCCTGCAGTTGTTCCTGGGGGTGTTCGGGGTCGGCCGGTTCTATATCGACTCGACTCAGATCGCGATCGCTCAGTTGTGTTTGGGCATCTTCGGATTCGTCTTCACGCTGTTCTGCCTTTTCGGCTTCCCGGTCCTACTCGCTTCGGGCATCTGGGCCCTCGTCGACGCGATCATGATGTTCACCGGAAGCGTCAGAGACAACTACGGCCGCAAGCTCCGCTAGAGGATGTCATCGACTGGACAAGCCCGCTCAACACCGCTTGATGACAATGAAATAACGATTTTCAGCAAAACGTATCGCGACGCGCTAAGTAAATACCGGGGACGGGGCCCCGACCCACTTATCGTCAATTCGTGTATCGCCGTACGGTGTTGAAGCTTCCGCTGATGTTGGCAGCAGGCAGTGCACTGGCCCACGCACCCCGCGTTTCCGCGGAACCAGCGCCCCGCTCTTCCGGGGAGATAACCCGGTGGTCGGCCGAACGCGCCAATCGCTGGTACCAGGCCCAAGGTTGGCTTGTCGGAGCGAATTTCATCACCTCGAACGCCATCAACCAGCTCGAGATGTTTCAACCCGGCACCTACGATCCCCGGCGCATCGACACCGAACTCGGCTGGGCCCGCGCGGCCGGACTCAACAGTGTGCGGGTCTTCCTCCACGATCAGCTCTGGGCGCAGGACGCCCGCGGCTTCCTGATGCGTCTGGCGCAGTTCGTCAATATCGCGGCGCGCCACCGCATTAAGCCGTTATTCGTCTTCTTCGACTCGTGCTGGGATCCGTTGCCCCGAGTTGGTCCGCAACACGCGCCGCGGCCCGGTGTGCACAACTCCGGATGGGTGCAGAGTCCGGGAGCCGAGCGCCTCGGCGATCCCGGGTACGCCCGGGTCCTGCGTGACTACGTCACCGGGGTGCTGACCCAATTCCGCACCGACGACCGGGTTTTGGGCTGGGACCTGTGGAACGAGCCCGACAATCCGGCGAAGGTGTACAGCAAGGTCGAGCGCCCGGACAAGCTGGACCGCGTGGCAGAGCTGCTCCCCCAGGTGTTCCTGTGGGCACGTGCGGTCGATCCGAGCCAACCGCTGACGAGCGGTGTGTGGCGCGGTGACTGGGGCGAGCCGGCGGGGCGCAGCGCGATCAGCGCCACGCAACTGGACAACGCCGACGTGATCACGTTCCACTCGTATGCCGAGCCCGCGGGCTTCGAGTCCCGGATCAACGAGCTTGCACCCCTGGGGCGGCCGATCATTTGCACCGAGTACATGGCACGGCCCCAGGGCAGCACCATTGAGTCGATATTGCCCGTGGCGAAACGCCACAACGTCGGCGCGTTCAACTGGGGCCTGGTCGCCGGAAAGACCCAGACCTACTTTCCGTGGGACTCGTGGGATCACCCGTACACGGCACCGCCGAAGGTGTGGTTCCACGACTTGGTGCTGCCCGATGGACGGCCGTACCGGGACAGCGAGATTCAGGCAGTTCGCGGGCTGACCGGCGCCCAGGGCTAGTGCTGCCGAACGGGTTTCGAAGCCGGCGTCGATGACGACGGGGCGCTTCCGTACAGCCCCAACCCCCGGGCGGCCGCTGTGGCCACTTCGCCGCGCAGATCCGAGATCGGTGGGCTACCGCGCACATGGATCGAGTTCGAGAGCAGGATGACGTAGGTATCCGATTCCGGATCCAGCCACAGCGTGGTTCCGGTGAACCCCGTATTGCCAAAGCTGCCAACGGGAAAGATCGAGCCGCGCGGTCTGGAAAAGGGAGTGTCGATGTCCCAGCCGAAGCCGAATAGGTTCTGTCCGTTGATCGCGGGATAGCTCGGAGCGATGGCCCTGCGGGCCGCATCGTTCGCCACTTGAAGTTGTCGGGCGCTATGCCCGGGCTGCTGTGGCGTCGTCATCATCTCGAGCGTCGCTTGCTGCAGCGGAAAGCTGCTGGGGCGGCCCGCAAGTCGATCAAGCAGGGCCTGCGCGTAGATCGCGACGTCGTGCGCCGTCGCGAAGACGCCGGCGTTCCCGGCCACTCCGCCCATGCGCCGCGCCGTCGGGTCGTGCACGGTGCCGCGAAGCAGGTGACCGTAATCGGGATTCTTGCTCGGATCGGCCCTGTTTTCCTCGTCGAGCGCCGTCGGTGCGATGCGCGGCAAGAGACTGGCCGGCGGAAGGTAGCGGGTGTCCTCCATGCCCAGCGCCGCGAATACGTTTTGCTCTACGTAGACGTCTTCCGCCTGGCCTGAGACCTTTTCGAGCAGAGCGCCGAGCAGGAGGAAGTTGATGTCGGAGTAGCGGAACACGTCACCGGGACCCGACTGGAGCGGCGTGGTGAGCGCACGACGAATGCCCTCCGTCTTGTCGGGGCGGTCCAGTCCCCACGGATCGCCTAGGTTTACATCTATCGGTTCGCCCGACGTGTTCGTCAGCAACATGCGAAGCGTCACCTTGGCACGCTGTGGGTCGTTGGCCGCGTTGAATTCGGGCAAATAGTTCTGGACCGGATCGTCGAACCCGACCTTGCCTTGTTCGTAGAGCTGCATGACGGCGACGGCCGTCGCGAGGCACTTTGTCAACGACGCCAAGTCGAAGATCGTGTCCTCGGTCATCGGCTCTGCGGGTGCGGGCGATCCGTCGAGTCCGTGTTCTCCCGCAAGCTTGCGCGAGCCAAAAGCCTGATGGAAGACGACCCGTCCGCCGTGCCCGATAATCACCACGGCGCCCGGCAGCCTGTTCGCGGCAACCGCATCGTTCATCAGCTTGGTGACGGCTGCGAAGTCCCCCGCGGGCGTCGCATCCGGCGGCGGCACGGCTTGCGGTGGCTCCGTCGCCTGCGTCGGTTGCGGCGGCTGCGTCGCCTGCGTTGGCTGCGTCGCCCGCGTTGGCTGTGTGGCCTGCGCGTCCTCGCCTACCGCTAGGCGCGCCATGTAGCCGCGCGAGGAGGGCACAGCCAGTATCAAGATGAGAATTCCGGCAACAATGGCCGTTCGCACCGATGCCTTGCCGGGCATATGGCCAAGCGTAGGTCGTCGGCTTGGAAGTCGGGAGAGCGAACAACGATGCGGCAGACTTGCAAGCGTGAGGACTCATCCCAGTTGACGTCTCACAGGCGGCGGATTGCCGTGCTGGTGAGCGCGATGGCGGCCGGTGTCATGCCGTTGCCGTGCGGCGCGGCCCCGCCGGCACACGCCGATGCGACGGTCCAGCCGGTGACTGCCGCGGAACTCGGTGCGAGCTGGCGGCCGGGTTGTCCGGTCGAACCCGCGCGGCTGCGGCGGGTCGGCGTCGCCCATATCGGTTTCGACGGCCAGACCCACCGCGGCGAGCTGATCGTGCACGAAGACCTGGTGCCACAGGTCATCGCGATCTTCGAGCAGCTTTACCGCCTGCGCCTTCCCATAGAGAAAATCCGCACCGTCGACCACTATCCGGGCGCCGACGACGAGCTATCCATGGAGGACGACAACACTTCGGCATTCAACTGCCGAGGCATCCCGGGATCCAGCGAATGGTCTCAACACGCCTACGGCCGGGCCATCGACGTCAATCCGCTTCTCAATCCGTGCGTCTACGCGAGCGGCGCATTCGAACCGCGGAATGCGGCGCCGTATCTGGATCGCGGCCGCACCGACCCGGGGCTCTTACACGACGGCGACTCGGCCGTACGCGTCTTCACGGACCGTGGCTGGAGCTGGGGCGGCCATTGGTCGAGTCCCCTCGACTACCAGCACTTCGAGCTGCCTTCAGGATGAATTACGCCGGCTCAGATACCGGCGCAGATAGATACAAACGGTATGGGCGCGCAGATGCCGATCGAGACGTATGGTCGCGGGCCGTAATAGGCGGGCGGGGGGGGGGGGGGCGGCGGCGCGGGAGGTGGGGGTGGTGAAACTGCATGCGGGGGTCGAAGAGCTGGCGGGGGGCGTGCGTGTGCGAGCACG